>CAZYQB010000026.1:0-13540 GCA_964649595.1 uncultured Oscillospiraceae bacterium
TGTTCGGTATGGGAACAGGTGGATCCCTCTCGCCATTATCACCGGAAATCGTATATCACTTTCAACTCGTATAGTTTACCACATTTTCCCTACTGTGTCAATCAAAAGCTTCGTATTTTACACATTTTTATCATGCCGACTCTTACCGGATCTCTATCGTAGAAAGCACCTCATCGGTCAGCTGCCCGACCAGCTCCTTCTGCGTCTCGCTGCCCTCCATCTCCATGTAATACAGCACTGTCTCGCCGCGCAGAATACAGATTTCCATCGTGCAGGGCGTGCCGTCGGCATAGGCGCTCTCCGAGCTGAAGCGATAGCCCTCCATACCCTCAATGCTCTGCGTTTTTGGACGTTCGCCCTCGCCGTAAATAGTGCTCATCACATATTCCAGCACTTGGCGTACATCCATCTCCTCGGGCGTTACGGCATCTCCGCTTTCATCCATCCATACATAAATGCGCCCCTGCACACCGCTTTGGGCATGGGTGAGATATACATCCTTGTTCTTCTGTACCGCCGTTACGCCGTCCGGACAGGTAAAGGTAACATATTCACCTTCAAACACTTCTTTGGGCAGTTCAACATATTCGCCGAGCTGCGTTTCCAGATCCTCAACATATTTATTAAGCGATTCGAGCTGTGCGTTGAGCGCCTCCACCGTATCTTCAAGAACAGCGGTGCGCGCTGCGGTGCTTTCATGCTTGCGGGCAAGTTCTCTGCTCTGCTCAAGCTGCGCGCTCAACTCGCTGTTGACGGTCTGAAGTCCGGTGAGCTGCTCCTGAATTTCATATAGCTCAAACAGAGCTTTCTCCGCATCCTCTACCTTTTTCTTGTCGGCTCCAATCTGCGCAGTCAGCGCATCAACCTGCGCAGAAAGCGAATTTCGTTCCTCTGTCAGCGCAGTCACCTGTGCATTCGCCGAGTCGCGCTCGACGGTCAACGTGTCAATCTGCGCGCTGAGTCTGCCGCGCTCACCTGTCAGTTCGTTTACCTGCGCGCTGAGCCCGTCGCGCTCACCTGTCAGTTCGCTCACCTGTGCGCTGAGTCCGTCGCGCTCACCTGTCAGCGCAGTCACCTGTGCATTTGCCGCGTCGCGCTCGGCAGTCAGCTCGCTCAGCTGTTCGCTTGCCGCGTCGCGCTGCTGCTGCGTTTCCGTCAGCAGTGCCGCCTTTCCGGCAAGATCTTCTTCCGCAAGGGTCAGTCTGCCCATAAGTTCAGCATATGCACTGTCGGCAGCAGTCAGCTTTTGATCCTTGTCGGCAATCTGCGTTTGAAGCTCCGCAATCACCGTTACCCGTTCGGCATCCTTTTTTTCATAATCGGCAATTTTTGTATCCCGGGCGGTCAGTTCCGCCTGAAGCGCCGCCACCTTTTCATCGCGCGCCACGTTGTTTTTGATCTGCGCTTCAAGATCGGCAATGCGCACGTTTGCTCCGGTCAGATCGGTGGAATACTTCTCGATGTCCGCCTGATACTGCAGAATCTGAGTTTCCTGCGCGGTGATCTGCGTCTGCGCGACAGCGAGTGCTTCCTGTGTCTGCTCAAGTGTTGCTCCGCTGTCCTCGCTCATCTGACCGAGAGATGTGACCTGCTGAGTAAGCAGCTCCACCTGCTGTGAAAGCTCCGCATTTGCATTTTCTACGCTTTGACGCGCCTCCTGCACGCCGAAGATCGATACGCCCAGTGCAGCCGCCGCAACGGAAGCAACTACTGCCCACGCAGCGATCCAGTAAAAGGCTTTTTTCATGAACATCGTCCTCCTTTAAGGTACCCATCTTTTATATTATACCATATGCCTACCGCTGCAGCATACCACCCCGAGCGAAAAAATTCACATCAAAAAAAATTTCACGCATCGAAAACATACTCTCCGCACATTCGGGCATACTATGTCCATCCTGCCGACTGTACAGGATGGTTTCTTTCTTCAAAATTCCCATAAAGGAGTGAGTTGGTTCATGCTGGATCGAGTTTCCCTGCTTCTGACCATCGTCGGCGCGCTGAACTGGCTGCTGGTCGGACTGTTTCAGTTTGACGCTGTAGCATGGCTGTGCGGCGGACAGACCGCGCTGATCAGCCGCATCATCTACAGCGTGGTAGGCGTTGCCGGTCTGTGGTGCATTTCTCTGCTGTTCCGCGAACGCGAGCCCGTCACCGAGACCTAATCGCACCTGCCCAAAACGAAGCATCCGCCGCCGCATCCCGCTTTGTGCGTGGGATACGGCGGCGGACGTACTTTTCAGATGTATGCATCATCATTCTTCGTACAGATCGTATTTCATCAGCATATGCCGCGTGATATCATACACGATGGTATAATACTCTTTCACCAGTTCCAGCGGCATATATTCCAGGCAGCGCGGCTTGTCATACATAGCAGACATCACGCTGCCCACGCGCGGGCTTTCCGCCTCCAGATTAAACAACCCTTTATATCCGATTTTCTGAAGACCGGTCAGCACCTCGTCAAAATTGACGCTGCCCATCAGCGGCGGGAGGTGCAAATCCTGCCGCCACGCTCTGTTGGTAAGACTCACCGGCAGCGAGCCGAAATTGTCCTGAACGTGCAGCGCTCTTAAATGATCGCCCAAGCCGATGATGGTCTCATACTGCTCCCCGTCCTGCAGCGACAAATGCCCTGTATCCAGACACGCCTGATACAGCGGATGATTCACCCGATCGATCAGCTCCAGCATTTCCTCGGCATCATGTGCATAGAACGGCTCATCCCATCTGCCTACATTCTCCTGAAGCAGCACTACATTGTGCTTTTCCAGCATGGGGATCATGCGACGTACATAATCCACATTGAAGCGCAGATATTCCTCGCGCGTCATGCCCATCTGCCCGCCCGGATGATATACCAGATTCTCAACGCCCAGAACCTCGCTGCACTCAATGGCGCGAATGGTGCGTCTGAGCAGCGGCTCAGTCATGCCCGGTGCGGCAGGCTCGCCCGAAGGCGCGTGCGCCACCAGTGATTTTACGCCCGCCTTTTCCATCTCCTCACGAGTAAGCGCAATCTGCTTTTGCCAATCGCTCTGCATATACTTCGATTCATCGGTGCTCAGAATCGAATAAAAATCATAGTCGATGTACCGAAAGCCGCACTCGCGGATGTGACGATAGTATTCAAATTCGCCGCAGCAAAAATTCCATACATTGCTTCTGGAAGTTGAAATTTTCATATTATTCCCTCCCGTCACACGCTCAGACAGTCATAACTGCGCAGCATATGCTCCGCAACATGGCAGCTCCAGACGTGCAGCCGCGCGGTAAATTCCTGCGGCATCATTTCAAGCCGGCTTTCGCAGTATTCGCTGCGCTTGTCAAACACGCGCGGCATATCCATGCGCAGATTGAAATATCCGTCATAACCCACATCACACAGGCCCTGCATTACCGCATCATAATTGGTATAGCCCATCAGCGGCGCAAAGCCCAACGCTTCGCGTTCAGGATGTACCGCCAGCGGCATCGAGCCAAAGTTGTCCGCCGCATCCACATGGCAAATTGCTTTTCCCAACAGCCTGATTTCGGTATACGGACGAATGTCCACTGCGGTCATGTTGGCAATGTTGAGATTCACCTTCAGCCGTTCGGGATTTCCCAGCTTTTCCATCATCCGATTGAGTTCAATGGCGTGATGCATATAGTGCGGCAGCAGCCACGAGCCGCACTGCTCTATGAGCAGCATAATATCTTCTTCTGCAGCAATGGGCAGCAATTCCCGAAGATATGCCTGATTCGCCAGTTCATATTCGCGGCGGCTGTTGTCCGCCCGGTATCCAAGCGGAATCACGATCTGATCTATGCCCATTGCGGCAGCGCAGCGCACGGCGCGCTTTACCGCATCAACTTCTTCATCGCTTTTTAGAGGATTCACGCCGCAGATATGCGCCGAAACCGGCAGTATGCCTTCCCCTTCCATTTTTGCGCGCATATCGCTGCCCCATGCCCTGCAGCTTCCCCTCATCCATCCGTCGGCATTTTCCGCACAGAAATCATAATCCGCGAAATGAAATCCACACTTTTCCAGCGCGCGATATATTTCAATTTCGCTCAGGTCATATTTTCTCCATATGGGACTGATGCTTGCAGAAATCCTCATAGCCGTTTTCCCTCCTGCTCATCGGTCTTATTGCTCACGCTGCCGATGTCCGTTTTCATGGTCTGTCCGAACGAAATGCTGCTCCTGCCGAATTTATGGCGGATGGCATCCACCGCTTCTTCCAATTTTCGCTGCTTTTGATTCTTAGGTGCAGCAGCATCCTCAAACATACAGATTTGCTCAGGTGCATCCTCGTCGGCAAAGTTGGTGCAGCCCACCGACAGCATACGGATCGGTCGGCGCATATCCCACGAACGGCGCATAATGCCCATTGCCGTGCGATAGATCTCTTTTGTACAGTCCGTCGGCTGCGAGAGCGTCGCCTGTCTTGAGATGATTTTCAACTCCGGTGTTTTGATCCGCACCTGCACGGTATATCCCTTCACCTGCTGCACACGCATCCGCGTGCCTACGCTGTCGGCAAGCATCATGATCCCGGTCTTGATATCCTCCTCGCCCAGCAGGTCGCGCGAGAAGGTGATGTCGTTTGAGATGCTCTTGATCGGGTCGCTCTCCCCGATGCGGCGCACCTCGCTTTCGTCCAGCCCGTTGGCGTAAGTCCAAAGCGTATCGCCCATCTTTCCCAGCAGCGCATGAAGCCGTTCTTTGGGACACTCGGCAAGTTCCCCAATGGTGGTAATACCCTGCCGCGCAAGCATCTGAGCTGCACTCGCACCTACGAAGATCATCTCACGCACCGGCAGCGGATAGAGTATCTGCTTATAGTTCTCTCTGGTGATCTCTGTGGTCGCATCGGGTTTTTTATAGTCACTGCCCAGTTTGGCAAACACCTTATTATAAGATACGCCCACCGAGATAGTCAGCCCGATCTCCTCCCTCAAGCGGCGGCGCAGCTCGTCGGCGATCTTTCTGCCGCTGCCAAAGAGAGAAATGCTGCCCGTCACATCCAGCCACGATTCATCGATGCTGAATGCCTCCACCTGATCGGTATACTCGGCATATATCTTGTTGATCTTCTCGCAGTAGTATTTATATCGGTCATGATGCGCCCCAACCATCACCAGATCGGGACACTTTCTCTGCGCCTGATAGATCGTCTCCGCCGTCACGATGCCATACTTTTTGGCAAGTTCATTCTTTGCAAGAATGATCCCATGGCGGCATTCGGGATCTCCGCACACCGCCATGGGCACATTCCGAAGTTCCGGGCGGTCAATACACTCCACCGAGGCAAAATAGCCGTTGCAGTCGCAGTGAAGAATCACCCTGTCCATGTTCATTTCTCCTGGCAGGCTTTCATAAATGCTTTGAAGATGCGTCTGGAAAATACATCCTTGAAATAGGAAATTTCCGGATGCCACTGAACACCCAGCATAAATCGCGATGCTGGTCGCTCGATCGCCTCGATGATGCCGTCGGGCGCAACGGCGCTTACGATCAGTCCCTCCGCCACGCGGTCTACCGCCTGATGATGATAGCTGTTGACCGGATAGCGCACCGACGGGATCAATGAGCGCAGGATCGAATCGCCCATGATGTTCACATCATGAAAATATCGCATGGTGTCGCTCTGACGATGAACAAGCCCCTGCGAATGTACGATATCCTGAAAGATATCACCGCCCAGCGCGATGTTCATCACCTGCATACCTCGGCACACGCCCAGCGTAGGCACATCTTTCTTTACCGCCCATTCCATCAGATACAGCTCCAGAATATCTCTTTCCTCGATGATCTCGCCGCAGTAGGGAGCAAGCTCCTGAGAAAAATACTTTGGGTGCATATCAGGACCACCCGCAAGGATCAGTCCGTCGATGGTATCCAAAGTCGGAGCAAGTGCCTTTTCATTCATGGGATAATCCAGCATGACCACTTCACCGCCGGAGGCTTCCACCGCCTGCATCATGCGCTCGGTCACATAATGATATGAGATATCTTCCTTCTTGCGCGACGGAGTCACGCCGATCCTAAGCACACTCATACCTTCTGTGCGCACGCATCGCAGTTGCCGTGACACGATCCGCACACGCCTCCCTTCGAGCAGCTGCCCTCCAGATCGATCTCATGCCCCAGCGCCACCATTCTGCGGTGCGCCGTGCCGTCTGCCTGATACACCTCGCCCACCGGTCTAAGACCGTATTTGGCATAAAACGACACCGCATCCACTCTCGCCGACACCGCCACCGCCGCGCAGTTAAGCTCCTGCGCGCGAAACAGCAGCATCCGCATCACCAGATCGCCCATATATCTGCCGCGTGCTTCCTTCAATACGCACACTCTGCCGATGGTAAAGCGATCCTCATCGTCGATATACAGTCTGCCCGTTGCAGAAGGCGTGCCGTCATCGTCTAAAACAAGTGCATACACCGCCATGCGGTCATAGTCATCACGCTCTGCCTGCGCCGGATAGCCGTATTCTTCCACGAATACGCGGCGGCGAATGTCATGCACATATTCGCACAACGGATCACCCGACAAAAGGAATTTACCTCGAATCATCAAAAGCACCTCATTTCTTCGCAGGAAAACGCGCCTGCGGGAGAGAATTTATAAGTCCGAATCAATAAAACGCAGATCATTGCATTGCAGCATATGGAGGAATATCAGCATGGAACAGGCAAACCTGAGCCGAATCAACGAACTGGCAAAGATCGCCAAGACCCGCGAACTGACCCCTGCCGAACAGGAGGAGCGCGCTCGTCTGCGCAAGGAATACCTCGCCGAATTCCGCAAGGCCTTCCAGCAGCAGCTCTCCAACACCTACGTTCAGTATGACGACGGCACCAAGGTAGCACTCACGGATCTTAAAAAGGACAATCTCAACAAGAAAAAGAAGTAATTCGTCCGTGCCTCTCCCGTTTTCGGGGAGGCGCTTTTTGCGCGCTCAAAGGCGCTCCCCTGAGGGAACCTTATTTATTCCATCGCCTGTTCTTCGCTCTGCGCTTCGCCCTCTATCTTCTTGCGGCGCTTCTTCTTTGCAGGGTTGGACAGCTGCGGTTCAAATGCAAACTGCTCATGCGCGGCGGCAAGCAGCGCTTCCCTTTCGTTGGGCAGTCTGTCCTCGATCACCGCATCGAGCAGCGCACTAAGGCACACGCCGGTCTTTCGACGGCTTACGCCCACCGAATATACATCTTCACCGTTTACGGCAAGCTGCTTGATCGATACACAGTCCCCCTGCTGAATCACCAGATGGCACATTGCCTTCACGTCGGCATTTCTAAGCTCAATCAATCCGGAGAGCAGCTCCTCGCCCAACTCGCCCAGCATACGGCGCATTTCATGGCGGTCTGCGGGCAGCGGGCGGTCAGCATTTTCCCCGATAGACTCAATAAACCGGCGGCTGACCTTACTGAACTTGAGGTGCGCCGCACAGCTGGACACCTCTTCGGCACTTAGACCGTACAAAAGCGCCGCCAGACGCAGATCGGGCACGGGCGAGGTCAGCGACACGCGCCGCGCCGAGAGCATATACTCATCGGCGGACATTTTCTTGAGTTCGGGCACAATCACCTCAAATACCGGTCGGAAATCGAGCAGCACCTGCTCGGCGCGCACACCGCACAGCAGCTTCTTGAGTTCTACCAGCACGCGCTCCACCGCGATCTTTTCAAGCTGCTCCCTGTTTTCAACGGCGCACTGCGCGGTCAGCGGATCAATGTCAAAATCCAGCACCGATGAAAATCTCAGCGCGCGCAGTATCCGCAGTGCGTCCTCGGTAAATCGGCGATCCGGATCGCCTACGCAGCGGATCAGCTTTTTTTCGATATCCTCCTCGCCATCCACATAGTCGATCAATCCCACCTCAGGATTCCAGCACAGCGCATTTACCGTAAAGTCGCGCCGCGCCACGTCCTCATACAAATTGCCCGTAAATTCAATGGCATCCGGATGGCGTCCGTCGCTGTATTCTCCGTCGATGCGGAAGGTGGTCATTTCAATCGGTTCGCCATATTTGATGAGCGTCACCGTGCCGTGCTTCATGCCGTTTAGCACCAGACGCTCCTTGGAAAACAGCTCCAGCATCTCCTCCGGCAGCGCGGAGGTGGTGATATCATAATCGTGAGGCATCTGCCCCAGCAGCACGTCTCTGACGCTTCCGCCCACGATATATGCCTGATAACCTGCCCGGGTGAGCGCATTGAGCGCAAAACTCACCTCAGCAGGCAGCTGTATATTGATATTCATGGTAAAAATCACATCCCTGCAAATAGAGGTCTTTCTCGTTTTTTTCATTATATCACAAACACACGTTTTGTGGAATGGATACCCGATATAAACTCATGGTCATCTCATTTCAGATAAATTTAAGATGATGAGAGAGGCACATTGCCAAAGGGCTTGCCCGACTGATGAGGTGTTTTCGCTTGTCGGGCGTGTCGCACAAACACGCTTCGCTGCGAGAACAACTTTTTATTATGGGGAACACCTCATCCTCTGCTATCGTTGATCCAACCGCGCGTGCATATGCGATATAAAAGCTCCGCGATCTGATGCGGTGTTTTGTCTATCTCCTCCATAATCCATTTTTCGATCAGGCTGTAGCAGCCGTTTGCAATGTAGGTAATGGTCAGTCTGCGTTCAACTTCATCAAAAGCACTCATATCGATGATATACGGCGCATCGGCACCTTCAAACAAACGCATTAGCACGCGCACTGCCGTATCACGCTCCATGCTGTTTTTTACCAGCATACAAATGATTTTTCGATTGTCATGCATAAGCTGACAGTTGTCCTCAATGATCTGTCTGATGCTTCTTCTGTCGCCCTTTTCCTGCAGAAGCAGCATTTCCCGCGTGTAGCGGCGCGCCACTTCCGCCAAAATATCATTGGGCGTGCCGTAGTGCTTATAAAAGGTGGCACGGTTGATGCCTGCCTTTGCGCACAGTTCGGTCACGCTGACTTCACCTATATGCTTCTTTTCAAGCAGCCCCAACAGCGCTTCGAGCAGCATCCTTTTGGTAATAACGACGCGCTGATTCTCCTTTTCCTGCATCTGTTTTCACTCGCTTTGCTCAAATCGACAAATTTCCTCATTCCGTTGCTTTTACAGCAGCACAAAGTAAACTGTTTGTTGTAAAAGCGACACTTATCTATTATAATTTCAATAGTTGCTTTTGTCAATTAATGTTGACTTATAGAAAGGAGTTCTTCATATGGCAAGATTCAAGGAAATGTCCGGCGGACTCATCATGTGCGTATGCGAGATCATCATCGGCATACTGCTGCTGATAAATCCCTTGAGCTTCACCTCCGGCATCATCATGGGCGGCGGCATACTGCTGCTTCTCTCGGGCATCACCTCGCTGATCGCCTATTTCCGCACCTCTCCCGTCGAAGCAGCAAAGCAGCAGATGCTCTCAAAAGGCTTGGGTCTAATGCTGCTGGGCGGCTTTCTCGTGCTGAAGTCCGACTGGCTGATCGCCGTATTTCCCATCCTGACGCTGCTGTATGCCGTCGGCATTCTCATGACCGGACTTATGCGCATTCAGTGGGCGGTAGACTCGCTGCGTCTCAAGAGAAAGCAGTGGTACTGGCACGCCATCGGCGCACTGCTCGCCATTGTGTTTGCAGTAATCATCATACTCAATCCGTTCTCCGCTACCAATTTCATCTGGACGTTCGTTGCCCTGTCGCTGATCGCCGAAGCGGTGATCGACATCCTCACACTGGTGTTTACCGGCAGAAAGACGGCGTAAACCTTCTTATCTTTACCTCCTAAGCTCTCTTATTTACAAGAGAGCTTTTTTCATTGGATTTCACACCAAAAGGCTCCCTCGGGGAGGGAGCTGTCACCGAAGGTGACTGAGGGAGTTCATCTTTTATTTTTCAACAAATAAGTTCATGGTTATCAGAGGAGTTACGAACTTCCTCAGTCGAGCAAGCTCGACAGCTCCCTCAAAGAGGGAGCCTGTTTTAGCTTCGAACATATTCAAATGTTTGTTCTCATTCTCCTTGCATGATCGCCCCTGCAACGGTATAATGAAGGTAAGCAAAATTCATCATACAAAGGAGACATTCATGTTCGCACATCTTCACCTGCACACCTCATACAGCCTGCTTGACGGCGCGTGCCATATTCCTACCCTGCTCGATCATGTGAAAGAGTCGGGCATGAAGCATTGCGCTATCACCGACCACGGCGTAATGTACGGCGTGGTCGACTTTTACCAGCAGGCACTCAGCCGGGACATTCATCCGGTGATCGGCTGCGAGGTATATGTCTGCGCCGACATGGAGGAAAAATCCTCCGGCATCCGCGAACGCAGCCACCTCGTGCTGCTTTGCGAAAATCAAAAGGGCTACCAAAATCTCATCTATCTGGTCTCTCAGGGCTTTACGCGCGGCTTTTACTACCGTCCGCGCATCGACTATGACCTCTTGAAAAAGCACTCCGAAGGTTTGATCGCGCTCTCGGCGTGTCTGTCGGGTGATATTCCCAAGCTGCTGCTCGACGGCAGAGAAAACGATGCCCGAAAAATGGTCGAAAAATACCTTGACATATTCGACCGCGATCATTTCTACATCGAAATTCAAGATCACGGACTGGAAGAGCAAAAGCGCATACTGCCCTCCCTCATCCGTCTGGCACGCGAGATGAATCTTGAGCTGGTAGCGACCAACGACTGCCACTATGTTCATCAAGAGGATGCCGAAGCACAGGAGATCCTCATGTGCATCCAGACCGGCAAAACGCTCAACGACGAGCACCGCATGAAAATGGAGTCCGATCAGATGTACGTCAAGACCGAAGCGGAAATGCGCGCAGTATTTCCGCAGCTCAACGACGCCATCGAAAACACCGCCCGCATCGCCGAGCGCTGCCGGGTGGAATTTGACTTCAAGTCCATCCATCTGCCGCGCTATCCGCTGCCGAAAGGCGAAGAAGATGATGCGGCTTATCTGAGGAAGCTCTGTCAGGAGGGGCTGTCGCGCAGATATCCGCCCGAGCGCACCGATGCACAAGAAAGGCTCGACTACGAACTGAGTGTCATCGAGAAGATGGGCTATGTGGATTACTTTCTGATCGTGTGGGACTATGTACACTTTGCCAAGACGCACGGCATACTCGTCGGTCCCGGACGCGGCAGCGGCGCAGGCTCTATCGTCGCCTATACACTGGACATCACCACCATCGATCCCCTCAAATATGACCTACTGTTTGAGCGATTCCTCAACCCGGAGCGAATCTCTATGCCCGATCTGGATATCGACTTCGACTATGAGCGCCGCGGAGAGGTGATCGACTATGTTGCCGAGCGCTATGGTCACGACCATGTGGCGCAGATCATTACTTTCGGCACAATGGCGGCAAAGGGCGTCGTGCGCGATGTAGGCAGAGTGCTGGACATGAGCTATGCCGAGGTGGACGCAGTTTCCAAAATGATCCCCTTCGCCCTCGATATGACGCTCGACAAGGCGCTTGAGCAGAGCAAGGATCTGCGCGATGCCTACGAAAACGACGAGCGCGTTCACAAGCTGATCGACACCGCCCGAAAACTGGAAGGTATGCCGCGCCATGCCTCCACCCATGCGGCAGGCGTGCTGATTACCAGCCGCCCGGTACACGAATATGTGCCGCTTCAGACCAACGATGATGTCATCACCACCCAGTTCCCGATGGGCACGCTTGAGAAGATGGGGCTTCTCAAAATGGACTTCCTCGGATTACGGACTCTGACCGTCATCGGCGACACGCTGCGCATGATGGAAGAAGGCGGCGTTCCCCACATGGAGCCGGACGACATCCCGATGGACGACAAAGCGGTATACGACATGATCTCCGATGGAGATACCGACGGCGTATTCCAGCTTGAAGGCGGCGGCATGAGAAACTTCCTCTCCAATATGAAGCCGGGTTCGTTTGAGGATATCATCGCTGCGATCTCGCTGTATCGTCCTGGCCCGATGGACTCCATACCGCGCTACATCGCCGGAAAGCAGCATCCCGAAAAAGTTCAGTATCTGCACGAAAAGCTCAAGCCCATATTGTCCGTTACCTACGGCTGCATGGTCTATCAGGAGCAGGTCATGCAGATCGTGCGCGACCTTGCAGGCTACTCGATGGGACGAAGCGACTTGGTGCGCCGCGCCATGGCAAAGAAAAAACACGATGTCATGGCAAAAGAAAAGGAATACTTCATTCACGGCAAAATAAACGACGACGGCTCCATCGATGTGCCGGGCGCAGTCAGAAACGGCATTCCACAGGAAATCGCCGAGAAGCTGTTCGAGGAGATGACTTCCTTTGCAAGCTACGCCTTCAACAAGCCGCACGCCGCAGGCTACGCCGTGGTCGCTCTGCAGACTGCATGGCTCAAGCGGCACTACCCTGCCGAGTTTATGGCAGCGATGATGAACTCCTTTACGGGCAACAGCGAAAAGGTGGCGTTCTACATTCAGCACCTCAGAAAACTGGGCATTGAAGTACTGCCGCCCGACATCAACAAGAGTACCGACCGCTTCAGCGTAGATCTCTCCGGAAAGAAAAAAGCGGTTCGCTTCGGCATGGGCGCAGTCAAGAACGTGGGCAGAAGCGCAATCCACGCCATCATGCGCGAGGTCGAGCGCGGCGGTGCGTTCCGCGATCTGTTCGACTTTGCCGACCGCGTACCGCACGATGCCATCAACAAGCGCGCAGTCGAATGTCTCATCAAGGCGGGCGCATTTGACACGCTGCCCGGAAACCGCGCGCAAAAGCTGGCAATCTATGAAACGGCAATGGACGGCGCGGCAAAGCGTAGAAAGAACACCGTGGAAGGGCAGATTTCGCTGTTCGGCGATCTGATGAGCGACATGGGGCTGGACGTGCCGCCGCCTCCGCTGCCTAAGATGGCAGAATTTCCGCTGCGCACGCTGCTTTCGATGGAAAAGGAGATCACCGGCGTGTACATCACGGGGCATCCCTTAAACGAATACCGCAACGAGCTTGCCGACATGGAAGTGACCGCGCAGTTTTTGAACTCCCTTGAGGACGAATACGAGGACGGCGGACTCTCTCTCGATGGAAAAGCAGCAGTCATGGCAGGCATCATCACCGAGAAAAAGACCAAAGCCACCCGCAAGGGCGACATGATGGCGTTTATCACGCTAGAAGATCTGTACGGCTCCACCGAAATGCTGATCTTCCCCAGAGTATACGAAAAATACCGCCACCTGCTCGAAACCGACGCGCTGGTATCCATCTACGGGCATCTGTCGGTACGTGAGGACGAGCCGCCCAAGCTGCTGGTGGACGCCGTGCTGCCGCTGACCAAAACCGCCCTCTCCGCCAGCGCCTTCCGCGAGGAAGTGCGTCCGCGCAGAAATTACGCGCCGCGTCCGCAGGCACCAAACGCACCGGTCTCCGATGTGCCTCAGACCGACCTCCCGGCGCTCAAGCTCTATCTGAAGGTAGCCGACGAAAAAGAGCGCGACCTATGCCTGCCCATCCTCAAGAAAACTCCGGGCAGTATTTCGGTCACGTT
>CAZYQB010000027.1:0-7393 GCA_964649595.1 uncultured Oscillospiraceae bacterium
ATCTCATTAAAGAAGATTCTCCCGTCACTGCCTGATCGATCTCCCTATCCTTGCGACCATCTCATAGGATGGTCTGTTTTGTTATACCCTTTGTAAGTCGATAGTGTTTCAAACTTCACGATAGACACTTTCCCGATTTTGTGCTATGATATTTTCCGCACACTCTGTTTTCAAAGCGAGGTTTTATTTATGAGCATCATCAAGCGCCTTTTCCTAAAATACCGTGAAGCGATCCTCTATGTATTTTTCGGAGGATTGACCACCCTGATCAACATCCTCACCTACGGCGTATGCACGCAGCTTTTTTCGATGGGTACCGGCATTTCAAATGCGATAGCGTGGGTACTGTCGGTACTCTTTGCCTACGCCACCAACCGAAAATGGGTATTTGAGAGCACCGCACGCACGCCGCGCGAGCTGGTGCGAGAATTTATCTCCTTCGTATCCTGCCGTCTGGGTACGGGCGTACTGGATCAGCTCATCATGGTATGGGGCGTGGATGTATTCGGCGCGCGCTTTATTCCTGCGCCCTATGCTGATCTGTGGAGCATGGGACTGAAAGTTGCCAGCAATGTTCTGGTCATCATACTCAACTATGTATTCAGCAAGCTGATCATCTTCAAAAAAGACAAAAAACAGTCCTGATGCAAAACGCATAGAAGCGCTGCTGCTCCCATGCGTTTTTTCTATAGAGTTTAAGAAATGCCGTCCGTCAGATATGTATCCCCGATACAGACCTCGCCGCCGTCGCAGGTGAACACCAGCGACAGACCACACCGCTTGCCGAGCAACTCTTTTTCAACGGGCAGCACATAGCTGTGCGCTTCATGATCGCTGCAGGAGAGTATCTTCGCGCCGTTGATGTACAGATCAAAAATTCCCTTCACGTTTTTCAGATGCACGCTGCAGGGCGACTGCGGCGCAGAGAAAAATCCTGCAAAGCAGGCATAGCCCTGCTTTCCACTCATCATCAGGCTCTTTTCAACGCCCGCCATGGTGGGAATCCAGTTATAGATCATATCGTGAATCTGGCTCTTGATCGGATAAACTTCATGCACATCCGACATACGCCACGGATAGATGCGCAGCCATGGTTCACAGGAAGGGATCCTCTGCTGCGCGCACTTGTCAATCGGCACGGTAATCTGCGCCCGATGTTCACCGCACACCGCACTGACCGTAACACTTTCACCGTTTCCCGCGCGCACGATCACCTGAGCACAGCCATGATACAGTACGCGCTGATCGGTGATTTCCTCCGCATGAGAACAGGTATCTCCGTTGCCCACGCCCAGTATGCTGCCGCCCTCCGCCGAAAAGTACACCATGTCATCCGCATCGCAGATCAGTCCACTCGCATCGATCAGATATACATTAAACGCCGTCGATCCGCCCTCCTGCGCCGATCTGCTCACCGGATAGATATGCAGTTTGGAAGGTTTGCCTGCATCCCTGACTACCATTTCGCTGATCCAGCCTTCTGCTCCGTATGCCTTCACGCGGATCGGCTGATCGACAGATACTTCAATCAGCGGCGGATCATATCGGTCAAACGCATAGCTTACAGGTTCGTTTGCTCCGTCCTGCACGGTAATTCTGTCCGCATTGGAGTGAACCGCCAGCACCGCGTTTTCTTCTCCTTCACGGCGATATCGCGCCGCATACAGTACCGGCTCATCCAGCCAGAGCGCCTGATGCCAGAAATAATTATCCTTCGGAAAACCGCAGATATCCATCGCACCAAAGTCGGCGATCACGCCGGGCCAGTTGGCTTCGCCGCGGTAGTCCATGCCCGTCCAGTAATAGCCGCCTGCCACAAACGGATGCTCCACGATCTTTTTCCACGTTCCGCCGGGCGTATCCGACCATGAATATAGATTCACCGCGCGATCTCCCGGCATGAACTTCTGCCGTCCAAACGATGAGCGATGCAGCACGGCATCATTCACCACATTCTGCGCCTCACCGCGTCCAGTCAGATGAGAGCCGGTCTCGGAGCCCACGATGGGCATATCCGGGAACCACTTATGAAAGTCGTCATAGCTGTACTGCAGGTAGTTGAAGCCCATCACATCCACCACGTTGACCGCACCCTCACATTCCAACGGGCCATTCATGCCGCCGGATACCGGACGGGTACCATCCTCTTCGTCCACCACGCGCTTCATGCTGCGAGCGACCCTCTCTCCTGCGCGACTGCACTGCAGCGGCTCCTCGTTAAACAGGCTCCAAAAAAACACACTCGGATGACAGCGGTCGCGGCGGATCATGGTGCGCAGCTGACGCAGCTCCTCGCGCGCCGAGCCGAAATGACGTACCTCTGCCATCACCGCAATACCCATTTCATCGCACGCACGGTAAAATCCCGGGCTCTGCGGATTGTGAGAGGTTCGGATGGCATTGCAGCCCATCTCCTTCAAGCGGCGAATTCGATAGTAGTTCAGGTCGTCGGTAATCGCCGTGCCTACACCGGCATGGTCGTGGTGCATACACACGCCCTTGAGTTTGACCGGCTGCCCGTTTACGATGCAGCCGCGCTCCACATCGAATTCCACGGTTCTAAAGCCGAAGGGAATGATCTGCTCGTCCGCGATCACGCCGCCTGCATCATACAGGCGCACGGAAACATCATACAATCTGGGATGATCCAGACTCCACAGTTCGGGCACAAGATCGCCGATCTCCAGCTCATTGATCGTCTGCGCGTTCATCCGCCTGCGCTTTCCCATACACCCGATCTCAACGCACATACCCTGCTGCACGCGATCGATCTCTGCGCGTACCTTGATCGTCCATGTATTTTCCTTTTTTTCGGCGCGCACAAATATGCCGTCCTCCTCAATGCGGCTCTCATCGGTCACGGTAAGCCAAACATCGCGGTAGATGCCGCAGCCGTCATACCACCAGCCCTCAGACTGCTTGTTATCGGTCAAAACGGCAAGCTGATTGGGCTGACCGTAGTTGAGTATATCGCCCACTTCCTCGAATACGGGCGTATAGGTGCTCTCGCTCAGTGCAATGCGTACATTATTGAGCGTAATGGCTGCGCGGCAGGCGATGCCGTCAAAGCGCAGGAATACGCGCTTTCCTTCCCATTCCTCGGGCGCAAGAAAGCACTTTCTGTACCATGCCGCGCCGCGCGGCTTTGCACCCTGAACGCCGCCTTCCACAAAAGGCTCCATCACCGCCCAGTCGTGCGGCAGGTCCACATTCAGCCAGTCCCGGTCAGAAAAGCTGTCGCTGGCAGGACCCACCATCGCGCCGGTTTTGGTGTAGCCGGAAAACATATCAAAATCGTTGTCGCCGTCCATGTCAAACCGGACCTGTTCGGCTTTGCGGAATTTCCATCCGCCGTTCATCGAATAAACGGTTCTCATGCGGTTTCCCCCTGATGAGCGCCGTTCTTGGATTTCTCCTGCGCCCATGCCGCTATTCTATCATGTGCCGCCTGCCCATGTCAATCGCAGCAGCCCGGCGGCACAAAAAGCGGCAGCGTGTCTCATATCAGAAAATCACGCTGCCGTTTCTCAAATCGTTGTATTTTTCTGCATCACACGCATAGCCACTCAACCGCCTGCGCTTCCATCGCTTCGGGCGGCTGGAGAACATCCAGCATCCGTCCGACGACTACTTCGGGCACAACCGCTTTCCTGCCTGCGTTGCGGCGAAGGTTTTCTATCCATTCAGTCTCCAGATACACAACGCGCACTCTTGCGCCATAGTTTTCAAACAGCTGCACAAACTTTGCACGGGTATCGGCATTAAGGTTGGTAGCGTTGTACACGAAGGGCTGCTTTTTTCGAAGCTGCGCTTTAAGCTCATTGAGCGCCGCCTGAACCACTCTGCCCTGATTGTCCGTGGGAGATACGCCCATGTTCACACGCAGCTCATCCAGACTCACCATCGGCAGCTCGGGTACATTTTTCATGATCCATGTATCCTTGCCGGTTCCGGGCAGACCGCACATCATAATGACCTCGCCCCAGCAGTCCTCAAACAGCGGCTGATCTGGATAGACTTTGCGCCCGCTTAAATAGGCGCGCCGAGTAAAATCCGAGGCATACTCCCCTGCGCCGTGCAGACAGCCCAGCTCCTGCGCCATCTCGCGGCACAGAAGCACCTCATCCACCTGCTCCGCCTTTGAATCGAATATTCTGCCCCGAACGTCCGCTTCGGCGAGCATACAGAGCATATCCCATGTAAAATCATTCATAAGCAGACCGTTTGCGGCGATCCGGCGCATTTTGCGCTCCGCATTCTTGTCCGCCAGAATATGATCGGGCTGCATATGGCAGCGGATCAGCATACACACCGTTTCCCGGAAAAGCTGCCTTTCTCTCGTGCCGCACATTCCAAACTCAGTCCAGAGCAGTCGGCGTGCCATCTGCATACCGGTCGGGCCGTGATGCGGAGAGGTCCAGTTTCCGTCCTCCATGCGCGTAGTGGCAATTTTTCCGATATCGTGCAGCAGCGCAGCAAGTGACAGCATTTTCTGCCTGCGCTCATTCAGCGCGCGAAATGCCTTCATCTGCACCAGCTGCGCGCAGACCATCTGCGTATGCGCCCACACATCGCCTTCCGCGTGATATGCCGGATTCTGCTGCGTGGATGCCATCTTATCAAAAATACAGCCGAGCGCCGTTTTGCGCAGTCCTTCAAAATCATATTCAAAATCGGGCGCAGCGGGCAGCAGGCGCAGAAGTTCCTCAAAGGGATCTTTTTTGAGATTCACGGCTGCATCACATCCTGCCCCGGCAGTTCACTCAGAAACAAATCATTGATCGTGCAGGTGATCTGATTGGGAATAATCGGACGTTCCAACCAGTGCGAGTTGGCTTCGGTAAGCGCCTGATGAAATCCGTGGCGCACGAACTTCACCCGGTCCACCACCTCGCCGTTTTCCTCGATCTTAATGTACAAGCCTTCCATCAACCGCGAATTTTCGGTTTCGCTGCACACGCGCTCCTCATCCACACCTTCACAGCGCGCCACCTCACGCAGAGCATCCATATGACGTTCGGAAATATAGCCGGAAGTGCCGAGAAATTTCATGACCTCTTCCTTTTTCATGAACCTGCCCTCGCCCAACACCGGCACCGATGCCACTGGCAGCAGCGCGGTCATCTCGCGGCGAGAGGCGGTATCCAGAAATTTCCCGGTCACGCGGTCGAGAATGTCAAACTCCATAAAGTAGTGCGGCAGCTTATCATAAAACACGGTATGCTTGGCGTACATCCACTCGCCATACATCACATAGCGGTCACCCAAGATGGCATACAGATCATCGCGATGAACGCCTGCCCAC
Source organism: uncultured Oscillospiraceae bacterium (assembly GCA_964649595.1). Taxonomy (GTDB): domain Bacteria; phylum Bacillota; class Clostridia; order Christensenellales; family Aristaeellaceae; genus RGIG2066. The sequence goes on from CAZYQB010000027.1 coordinate 5,306, forward strand.
TGCTTGAACAGATCATAGTGACGCTCGCGATAACCGCCGGTCAGAAAATGTCCGCGGCTCTGCAGATACATTTTCCCCTGATCGTCAAAGGAGATGGCGGAATTTGCGCCGTCGATCTTCTCCTCAACCACCATATATTTTCCCGCGATCACCTCAAAGGGCACCTGCGAGAGATCCTCGTCGCCCGGCTGAAGGCGCGAACCTTCAATATGTGGCGTGCGCGGATATTTAATCATTTTATAATCCATATATATTCACTCCCTCCGTATGGGATCGGCAAAAACATTGATCGGTTTTTTTGAATGCACAGCCACATTCATTCCTTCAGATCACATCGGTCTCAGTCCTTTTCGCTTATTTCGGGAAAATATTTCATTTCACCGACAAAAACATTATACCATCCATCAAAACTCCTTGTCAATCAAAGCGCGTAGCCTGAAAGTATAAAGGCAAACGCCCCAAAAAAGAAACCTCCCTCCGCAGAATGGCTGCAGAAGGAGGTCACTTACCTCAAAGAAAAATACTTACTGCCGCTTCGACATCCACTTCAATAGCAGCTTTCGGTGCATCCTGCACCTACATTTCCTCTACGGCGATCAGATCACCGCGAATATAGCCAAGGTAGCCGCTATATTCAACCTGATACCAGATATACTCGCCCATGTCAACGGCATCCAATACGTCGACCTGTGTTCCTCTAAACTCAATCTGCACTACGAACTGACTTTTTACATCCGCTTTCTCACGCATATTGACGTGTTCGCCGACAGTATATCCAATCAGTCGGCGTTCATCCGGAATCATTTCATCCTCGGTCTTATCGGCAATCTCTTCGGCAGCTTCTTCGACAGTCTCGGCAATAGGCTCGGCTGTCAGCTCGATCACTGCTTCCGAGGCATCCTGCACAATCAGCAGATCGCTGAGAATATATCCACTCTCCTCACCATGCTGCACACGATACCAGACTTTATCTACGTTCTGCACCGCACCGAGCAACTGCACTTCGCTGCCGATTTCAGCAATGCTGCCCAGAATTTTTCCGGTAACACTTGCATTGGAACGCACGTTGACATCGCTGCCACAAGTATACGCCTTCCAATTTTTCACCGAAATGTCGATCTCTTTTGCAAACTGTCCACCGCGCTCCATCAGAGCAGTCATATTGGCATAGGCGATGATCGTTTTATCATTCTTGGCATAGCTGCACACTCTGACTGCGCCTCGATTGTTGCCCTCAATGGTGCTGATCCCATCCTCAGTCACTTCATATACAATGCCAACATGATGAATACTGTCCTCTTTTTCAAAGTTAAAGAATACCAGATCGCCGGGAACCGGCTCATAGTCATCCTCTGCATCCTCATAGACACCGAAAGCGATGAGGTTTTTCTGCCATTCGTAGCTGCGATTGCTGCGCGGAAAATCCGCTGCCGGAATTTGCGCATAATCCATGCAGAAGCACACGAACATCAGGCACCACTCATAGTACGCTCCGCCGTACTTATCGCCGTAGCGAGTATAGCCTTGTCTGCCGTTTTCATCGATGATGAAGTTTTTCTTACTTTCCTTATAGCCGATCTGAGTTTCGGCAACCGCTACCAGATCAATACGCCAGTCATCGGTCAGTTCGATCTCGCCTACGCTCTCATTCCATTCTTCTTCGGTCTCATAGACGAGTATGGAAACCGGCATTACACCGCTGTCGGATGCAGATGCTCCGGAAGCATCCGATACGACGACCTTCACATCGTAATCGCCGTAGTATTCGGGAACGTATCCGATGGAATACTTTCCCTCCTCGCTAAGGGTAATATTCTGAGTATAAAAAACTCTGCCGCTGCAGCTGACAGTCACATTCAAGGTATAGGGCGCTGTACCGCCGCCAATCTGCGCAGTCATTTTGATATCGCTCTTGCCTGCCACAACATACGCCGCATTGGCATGAATGGACACCGTCAGCGCATCTGCAGGCTGCTGCGTCTCTTCCGGCTCCCGCGTCGGCTCGACCGCAGGCTGCTGCGTCTCTTCCGGCTCCCGCGTCGGCTCGACTGCAGGCTGCTGCGTCTCTTCCGGCTCCCGCGTCGGCTC
>CAZYQB010000027.1:7493-13461 GCA_964649595.1 uncultured Oscillospiraceae bacterium
CCCGCGTCGGCTCGACTGCAGGCTGCTGCGTCTCTTCCGGCTCCCGCGTCGGCTCTTGCGCGGGTTGCGATATTTCGGTTCCGGCGATCTCTTCTTTTTCAGATATCTCTTCGGCAAAAATTCCCGGATCGTATGCACAAATCATAGTCAGCATACATACCGCAGTAAACCATGCAATCAATTTCTTCATGCTGCGCTTTTCTCCTTGTTCATTGATGCCGTCATCCCTCAATAATAAAAACAGGAAGATTTTTCTTGATCCCGTGTGCTTTTTGAGGGCGGACGATCTTCAAAAAAAGAACTCCTATTCCCAACATTTTGAGACAGGAGCGATCTAAACTCATTCATTTGCCAGGCGATCACTTATAAAATTTTTACCACGATCGACTGCCGCGCTTTATCCATCTGCATATGTGCAAATCATACCATATTCGGTTATTATTGTCAATATACTAAATCGCCCTTGGAATCATCCGCAAAATCGCCCTTGGAATCATCCGCAGGATTTGCAGATCCGGCTCTTTATATAGGATCAGGCGGTTTCACACGCCGCTTGAATGGGACAGCACAAAAACACCCGTCATCCATCTCGTTGCCGCAGGACTTACGTTCATGGCGCTCGCCGCGATGTTCCTCGTATTCTCCGGCGCGGTCTGATAAGACAATTTCAACATAAAAGGGACTGTTGCAGAAGTAAAATTCTGCGACAGTCCCTTTTTCTGGCGCTGTTGTGCAACAGCCCCTTTCTATGAGTTATTCAATCACCGCGATGCCTTCATCAAACACAATTTTGAATATATATTTCCCGTTTTCGCCCTGGATATAATAGATGATATAGTCCTCATTGCTTCCTCTGCATGAAAAATCCAGCACATACGCGCCGCCTTCATCTCGCTCAGACAGATAGAAGGTCTTTTTTTCAATGCTCACACTGTCCTCGCCGCGCTTGTAATAATGCTCGCTGACGATCAGTTCGTTAGTTTCCCAATCGGGATAGAGCAACATGGATCCTTTTTGAGAAGCCTGCACTTTTGTAATCGACTCTCGTTCAAGGTCAATTTCGTCGTATTCGCCCAGCTCCAAATACACCATTCTCGCATCGCTGACCACCGTGCATTTGAGATAGCCGCCTGCCTTATCCGCTTCATCGATCACCGCGTGCGGCGCTTCATGAAGAAGTGCCAGCGCGGCAGCATAATCTCTCCATCCGATGCGATACCATTGTTCTTCCTCACCGTACTGCACGCTCGCCACACGCGAATCATACACCGTCACGCGCCACGAATTAGAAATGACGAACTCGATCGAACCGGGAGATGCTTTGCTCAGATCTCCATTCAATGCGCTCCATTCCCTCGTCTGCAGATATTCGGAAACTTCATTGCACACCGCGCCGCCGATCTGAATGGTGCCCTCTCCCTCCTTCGGATCGGAAGGGCAGTATATGACCACCATTTCGCCTTCACCCGCCGCAAAGGATGCCGCGTTCTGCAGCGTGGGGACATACGTTACCTCCAGCGCATCAAGATCATCCACAGAGTACATGGGATGCTGCTGCAAAGGATCGGTCAGAAGCATCACCGCGGCGATGATGGATATAATCAGCACCACGACCACCAGCCAAAGCGCAGGCTTTTTATACTTCATCACGCCAAGGATGCGCTGCTTTACGCCTACCTCTCCGAACGCCAGCGGACTGACCACACCGCCTCGCTTTCCTGTCGCGCGGTCCAGAAGCGCCGATGCGTAGGTGCGGCGCTCATCCTGCGTCATGGAGGAGATCACTTTTTCATCGCACGCCTTTTCCATATCCCTGCAGAACAGAATATAACTGATCCACATCAACGGATGGAACCAATATACCGACAGCAGCACAAAGGCAAGTACCTTTGAAAGATGATCTCGCCGCAGTATATGCGCCTGCTCGTGCAGGATGACCATTTCGCGGTCGGCTTCATCGATTTTGTACGGCAGATAGATCGTCGGGCAGAATATACCCATCACAAAAGGCGAGATCACGCACTCGCTCTGCTTTATATTCTCCCGAAGAATGGTTGCCGCAGACATACGATGCTTCAGAACCACCAAGCTAATAAGTGCATATAAAAGCATACCACCCATTCCCAGCAACCACACACGCGACGCGATAAGAGCCAGCACCTGCGTGCGATTTACACTGTTTTCGGGAGAAGTCGCCAGACTGCTTGCCAGCACTTCGTTGATCGATTCATCAACCGCTTCTATACCGCTATTAATCACAGGCGCAGCAGTATAGATAAAATCATCCGGCAGTACCGCACTGCTGCGCATCGCACTAAGCGGACTCTCGATCGAAAGCGGACAGATCAGCCGAAACGCCACCATCGCCCACAACAAGCAGAACATCCACTTAGGAGCCTTTCGGAAAATGAACCGCAGTGCCATCACCGCCAGCGCGACCAGTCCCGCCCGAAGGCTCATGTTCACGATCTGCAGAAACAATGATTCCAATGATAATATCTCAGATAATATTCCCAAAGATGCCGCTTGCATCATGCCACCTCCCGTCAATATATTGTCTATCTATCGATGATGCGCCGAATCTCCTCGATCTCCTTTTGAGAGAGCGACTGCCGCTTTGCAAACGCCGCAATAAACGCCGGCAATGACCCCTCAAACCGCTTTTCCATCAGCTCGTCCAGTTCGCTGAGTTGTACTTCCTCTTTGCTGACCAACGAAGAAACAATGGTATTTTCATTCTTGAGCACGCCTCGCTCGCTCAAACGCTTAATGACCGTATACGTCGTGGTCTTTGACCATCCCAGCTTTTCCTTGCAGAGCTTTGCAAGCTCGGTGCTATTGATCGGTTCCCTCTCCCACAAAATCAGACAAAACCTGTATTCGCTTTCAAACACCTTCGGAACACCCATATCTGTCCCTCCTTTCAGCTCTAATGCATTAGTACAATTATATTCTAATGCATTAGAATAATCCTGTCAAGACCTGTCTCTCTTCAAATCAGGATCATTTCATTATAATTGTGATGAGCTATCGTCCCCAAAAAAAGGCGCTGTCTCAAAATGGCTAAAAGAAGCCATAAGAGACAGCGCCTTGCCGAATAATCAGTTATTCCAACATACTCCGTTATCATCTAATGTCGCAGAACTGGAAGTTCCTGAGGAGATCGCAGCAGATTTACTTCCAAGGTAAACGACCATTGCCGAAATACTGGTCGGCATTTTTACGGTAGCTACCGTTTTTTCGCTTACCTTCACGGTAAGATAACTGCCGGAATTCAAGGAAACCGCCGTACTGGTTGCAATGTTTGAGAAATTGGAACAATGAACTACCTCACTTGTCATACCACCTCTGGGCATAACAGCGATCACTGAGCCACCGGTGTATTTATATCCTTTTTCCGTATCAATAGCAGAGTTGCCGCTTGAGGTTGAAATAACAACCGTGTTTCCGCCTGAAAATACGATGCCTTCATAGGAGCTTCGGCTGTTGGAGTCGATGCCGTCGCCGCTGCAATAGATATATACACTGCCGCCGCTGATCTCGATCGCCGTACCCGATGTTGTCGTACCGTTAATACCATCGTCGGAGGAAAATACGGAAACGCTGCCGCCTGAAATAATCACCTTGGTTCCTTCAAGTCCCTCATAGCTGTTCGTAACGCTGACCAGACCGTTTGCGATCGTCAGGATCCCGTCTGCGTGTAAACCATCATCGTTGCTGTAGGCAGTGATCACACCACCGTTTATAGTAACATTTCCTGTGGGAGACTCGCCGTTTTCGAGCGTAGTATCGCTATTGGCATGAACAGCATCATCATAGGATTTAATGTTTATAATTCCTGCATTGACGGTAATTTCATTTCCCGCCTTGATGCCCTTGGTGGAATAGTCGCCTTTGTCGCTATTGCCGTCGGACATACCGCCCATGCCTCCCATGCGACCCATGCCATTATTTTGAGTAGACGTGGTATAATTTGTCCACTGGTACATCAAACTGTTACCCTGACTTGTAAGTGCAAAGGTATCATACCCGGTATTTGGCGTCAGATAATCTGAGCCTACCAGATACTCATTATCCTGTCCCTGTTCCATATCCGATGAGTAGATGAAGAACTGCATCTGTCTGTAATTGCTCATCTTCGGAAATGAGTAGTAATAATAATTATATCGGCTTCCAGAGACCTTCGAATGATATTCGGCGTTTACCCAAACGTAATCATCGTCCGAATTGTAGTATTTCACAGAATACTTGTAGCTGCTGCTGGTAAAACGAATATAGTATTGGTTCTCGTCAACCGCAGTTACCTCAGAAGAATAATTAGAATACTTGTCAGTATAGATATTCAACTCGGTTGCGTCACTCTCAACAACCACATTGTAGGCAGCATCGATTCCGTCACAGGCAGCGTAAATTGTGTGACTTCCGCCATTTATGGTGACTGTTCCGCGTTGATTTCCTTTTTGGGAAATATCACTGTTGGTGGTCTTGATACCATCACCTTTGGTGGCGATCAAAGTGGTGGTGCCATCCGTTATCTCGACACTGTCGTTGCCTTTCAGTGCGTTGTCGATACACGCGACCAAAAGCGTGAGATTTTTTACCTGCAGATCGTCTTTGCTGTGAATACCGTTGTTGTTTTCTGATACCACGGTGAGACTTCCTTTACCGCAGATCTCAAGGTCAACCATCGAGTGGATCGCACCGGAGTAAAGGGTTTCGTCGGCATCGTCAATGGCTTCACGGATATCATAGATATAGTTTTCAAACCCAGACTTTGCAGTAATGGACACTTCATCGCCACTCACAACGAGGATCGGATTGGTCGTATCACTGATAAGCGAGAAGCCCTGCAATTCCAGATCAAACTTGTAGTCATCACCTACATCGATTACGATGTTCCCCTTAAACTGACCGGAAATGGAATAGACAGAATCCTTACGCAGCGTGGTAAATGTCAGTGTGTTGCCGTTTAGAGTATAGCAGCCGTCGGTTCCCGAAACACAGTTAACGGTTACAGCTGCGGCATCTCCTTCAAAATAACCGGCATAAGCATTCAAGTCATCCAGACTTTCGCCAAAGGTCGTATCGTCATCGCCCAGATCGGCGGCGGTTCCATTTGCAGTCGCTCCACCGCTATTGCTTGATACGCCGGTATTTGCATTGCTGCTCCATGATGCACCGTTGTTCGCATCGTTTTTTTGGATCCCACATCCGCTGAGTACGACAAGCATCATAGCCAGGATCAGAAACACAGATAGAAATCTCTTCATATATTGCAGTCTCCTTATTAAAGCTCCGAAGTATGAACCTCCTGCTTGGACACGGTGATTTCAAGATTGCCGTTGCGGCAGCGGATTTTATCGATCATTTTCTTTTCTTTAGTCACGTCCCGAAGAACTACATTGTATGTAAGCTTAAACATACTGCCCATATTTGTGCTCTTTACGCGAGCAAGATCATGCGACATGGTGTATTTCTGAAAAATATCATCAAAGATACCGGAATAATCCAGATCTTCGGGTATCGTGATAGTAAGTGTCTTGTAGGTCTCTGCATTCTTTTTCGAGCCGAAATCAAGTCGGTTGTAGAGCATGAACATAGCACACATCACGACGGTAAAGAGTACGGCAAAACCGAGATAACCCATACCAGCGATCAGACCCGCGCCCATCGCCAGAAACAGTGTACAGATTTCTTTCGCAGTTCCCGGAACAGAACGGAACCGCACTAAACTGAATGCTCCGGCAACCGCCACGCCGGTGCCAATATTGCCGTTAACAAGCATGATTACGACACAGACAACCGCCGGCAAAAGAGCTACTGTTACCACAAAGCTCTTGGTATAACGGGTGCGATACATATAAGATAGAGCCATCACGAGTCCGAGAATAAGAGAAAAGCCCAGGCAAAGGATAAAATCGGTCACACTGATGACCGCAGTCAGATCGGAATCAAATAATCCTTTAAA
>CAZYQB010000028.1:0-13344 GCA_964649595.1 uncultured Oscillospiraceae bacterium
TATAACAAGGATATGCAGGAGGACAAGGAAGCACTGTTCGACGCGCACGACACATGGACGAAGTGTCTGATTGTGATGGACGGTATGCTCAAGACGCTCTCCTTCCGCGAGGACGTCATGGAGACGGCAGCGGCAGGCGGCTTTACCAATGCCACCGACGTAGCCGATTATCTGGTCAAGAAGGGGATGCCTTTCCGCGAAGCACACGCCGTTTCGGGCAAGGTGGTTCTCTACTGCGTCAAGACCGACAAGGCGATTCTTGATCTGACGCTGGATGAGCTGAAAGAGTTCTCTGATATGTTCGAGGAAGATGTGTATGAGGCGGCGTCTTTGCTTGCCTGCGTGAATCTTAGAAATATCCCCGGCGGGCCCGCGCCCGAAGCAGTGCTCAAGGCGATTGAGTCGGGGGAGAAGTTTCTCGGCGGTGCAAAGTAAATAAAACAGAAAAAGGGGCTGTTGCACAAGCCTGATTTTTAAGATTTGCTTTGTTGAGCCTATACCAAAGAGCTGCCGTCAACCATCTGGTTGATAGCAGCTTTTGCGATGGCTTCGAGAAAGCGTTAATCTTGACATGGAAATCAGGAAATCTTCCTTTCAACCAATGCTTTTCGGTGCTATGATATACTCAGTATGAAAAGAAGAAAGGAAGATCTCCCATGCGAATTCCCGCAAGAAACGACCGCTGCTGGTGCGGCAGCGGCAAGAAATACAAGGATTGCCACATTGCCTTTGATGCGAAGATCAAGAAGTTCAAAAAGCACGGTGCCATCGTGCCGAGCAATTCGATCATCAAGAATCAGTGGGAGATTCAGGGCATCCGCGACAGCGCGAAGATCAACATTGCGGTACTGGACTATGTTGCCGAAAACATCCGCGCAGGCGTCACTACCGAGGAAATCAACCGCTGGGTGCATGAAAAGACCACCGAACTGGGCGGCATCCCCGCGCCGTTGAACTACGGCGGCTTCCCCAAGAGTGTCTGCACCTCTATCAATCATGTGGTCTGCCACGGAATCCCGTCTGAGGATGCGGTTTTGAAGGACGGCGACATCGTCAATGTGGACGTATCCACCATTCTGGATGGATATTTCTCCGATTCCTCCCGAATGTTCATGATCGGCGAGGTCAGTGAGGAGCGAAAGCGTCTGGTAGAGGTTGCCAAGCGCAGCATCGAGGTGGGACTCGAGCAGGTCAAGCCGTGGGGCTTCCTCGGCGACATGGGACAGGCAATCAACGACTATGCGAAGTCGATGGGCTGCTCTGTAGTGCGCGAAATCGGCGGTCACGGCATTGGTCTGGAGTTTCATGAGGATCCGTGGGTTAGCTATGTTTCCAGCCGCGGACAGGAAATGGTGATGGCTCCGGGGATGGTGTTCACCATTGAGCCGATGATCAACGCAGGCGGCTGTGAGGTCTATGTTGATGAAGAGGACGAATGGACGGTGTACACCGCCGACGGATCCGATTCCGCGCAGTGGGAAATACAGGTACTTGTGACCGAGGATGGTTACGAAATTCTGGCGTACTGAAAAACGAACCTCCGCATTAGGCGGAGGTTCGCTGCATTTTTGGAGAAGATCAGACGTCTTCAAGGCTTTGGAGATATGCGCTCTTGAGGTGCTCAAAGCTTGATTGGCTGATGACGTGCTCGATGCGGCAGGCGTCGGTGGCAGCGGTGTCTTGGTCTACGCCGATGCTGATGAGCCACTTGGTCAAGATCTGATGGCGCTCATACACCTGCTCGGCAAGTGCGCGTCCGGCATCGGTCAGGTGCAGTCCGCCGTCTTGGGCGACCGTCAGCAGCAGCGCGTTTTTGAGGTTGCTCACCGCAACGCTTACGCTCGGTTTGGAAAATTCCATATAATTCGCTACGTCGATCGAGCGAACCATTGGCAGTTTCTTGGAAAGTACCAGAATCGCCTCCAGATAGTCTTCTCGTGATTCGTGGCTTCTCATGGATGGTGTCCTCCTGATTTGTTATCTGTTTATTATAACACATTGCCCGGTAATGTAAACCCCTTATGAGCTTTTTCTTAAAAAGGATACAAAAAGGCTGTATGGATAGCGGCTTGAAGGCAAGGGTCATTCTGCATTTACGATGTTGCTGATCCATACGCCTTTCTTCAGGAGAAATGCACCGTTGACCGCATGAAGAAAGAGAAGCTGCTTCGCGCGGAAGCAGCTTCTCAAATGGAACAAGATGGAGATTAGCGAGCGTACAGCGCTGCATTTTCGGAGAACAGGAAGGTCTGCAGCTCGACCGTGGCAATGCCGTCGGCATACTGAGAATCCATGCCGCTGGCAAGCTGAAGCTCGATCAGCGCATTGGTCAGTCCGTTGCCGTAGATGCCGTCCAGATTGGCGGCACTGGTGCTGAGGTAACCCAGCTCGATCAGACGCAGCTGGATCTCAAGCACGCGGTCGCCCTTTGCGCCGGGTGCCAGATCAACATACTCTACATAATGCGGTGCGTTGTCGGCATAGAGGCGATCCTGCAGCTCGATGCCTGCCACACCGTCCGTTTCCAGACCGATGCGATACTGGAAAGCGATCAGGGCCTGCTCGGTACCGCTGCCGAAATCACCATCGGCGCTGCCGGTGAGCCAACCGAGCTGGATAAGGCGCTTCTGGAGCAGTTTTACGCTGCTGCCGGTATCACCCTTGGAGAGTATATCAAACTGCTCAGGGGCTTCGGGAGCAACATAGGCAGGTGCGAAGGAGGAGAAGATGCGCATCTGCAGTTCGGGGGTGGCGATGCCGTCCGGCTCCAGACCGAGTGCAGTCTGGAATTTGATTACGGCGGCTTCGGTCTTGGTCAGATAGTTGCCGCCCAACTCACCGTCAAAGTAGCCCAGCTCCTTGAGGCGGCGCTGTATATTCTTTACGTCCTCGCCGCTGTTGCCGTTTTTGAGGGTGCGGTAATCCTTATAGCTGCCGGTAACGACGGTATCATCGGTATCACCAAGGTCGGAAGGCGCATTCGTTGTGGCGGGTACATCGGTCGCCGCGGGAGTCGTGGAGCTGCTGCCGTAGGCAGGTGCGCTGCCGGAGAAGAGGATGTTCTGCAAGTCGGCGGAAGCCGTGCCGTCGGTGGAGCCATAGCCGATTGCCTGCTGGAACTTCTTAACGGCGTTTGCGGTGCCGTCACCGTATTCGCCATCGGCGGTGCCGGTCAGATAGCCCAGCGAGATCAGGCGCTGCTGGAGCGTCTGAACCGCGACGCCTTCGTCGCCCTTCTTCAGATCGACAAATGCCGTGCCGGTGTAGTAGGGGGCAGAGGAGGAGAACAGCAGCTCCTGCAGATCAGCAGAGGCGATGCCGTCGGGCGTGTAGCCTGCCTGAGCCTGGAACAACTTTACTGCCAGCTCGGTGATGCCCAGGTAGTTGCCCTTGAGCAGACCGTTATAGTAGCCCAGTTCCATCAGACGGGTCTGGATGGCGATGACTTCGCTGCCGCTGTTGCCGTATTTGAGGGTGTTGTAGGAGGTGTCAACAACGGGTGCTTGGGTGGGTGCCTGTGTAGGAACGGATGTACTGATAGGAAGCTGCTCGCCGGAGAAGAGGAGACGCTGCACCTCGACGCTTGCGATGCCGTCGCCGTCGAGACCGATTGCCTGTTGGAATCTTCTGACTGCGCGTCTGGTACTCGGTCCGTAGCTGCCGTCTGCTTCGTTGTCCAGATAGCCGCCGGCAATGAGCGCTATCTGCAGGTTGGTGACCGCGGGATTGACCATGCCTTCACTTAGCTCGATGTATGCACTGCCGTCAAAAGCAGGTGCAGCGGAGGAGTGTAGGAGTTCCTGCAGCTCAACGGAGGCGATGCCGTCGGTCGGATAGCCGACCTGTGCCTGGAACAAACTGACCGAAGCAACGGTCTGGCTGTAATAGTCTCCGGTGATGCTGTTGGAGTAGTAGCCCAGCTGCTCAAGACGGCTCTGAAGCGCTTTTACGCCATCGCCGGATGCACCGTATTGCAGGAGGGTATAACCGGTGGCGGGAGTCTGAGTGGGTACCTGAGTGGGCACCTGAGTGGGCACCTGAGTGGGCACCTGAGTGGGTACGGGTGCCTGCGGGGCATCGGAAGAGAACAGGCGGGTCTGCGTTTCGGGCGTTGCCTTGCCGGTTGCTTCCAGATTTGCCTGCTCCTGGAAAGACTTTACGGCAGCTTCGGTCTTGCTGCCGAAATCGCCGTCGGCGGTGCCGGTCAGATAGCCCAGCTCGATCAGACGCTGCTGCAGCAGCTGTACTTGAATGCCGCTGTCCAGCTTTTCAAGGGAGACGTAATCGCTCTCTACGCTCAGATAATCGGGTGCATTGTCGGAGTAGAGGAGCTCGAGCATTTCCGGAGTGGCGATGCCGGTCTGAGCATGATTGATTGCTGCTTGGAACAGCTGTACCGAGGCGGTGGTTTTGGCGAGATAGTTGCCGCCAAGCTGTCCGGAGAAGAATCCCAGCTCCTTGAGGCGGGTCTGCATCTGCTTAACGGCGTCGCCGGTATCGCCCGGTTCAAGCTGCTGATAGCGGCTGGTGGGTGTCTGGGTGGCGGGCTGGGTAGGAACGGGCGTGGCAGCGGAGGTGGCGGCGGGTACATAGGTCGGGGCGGCGCTGGAGAAGAGCAGGTTCTGCAGACCTACGCTTGCGATGCCGTTTTGAGTAAAGCCTACTGTCTGCTGGAAGAGTATGACAGCATCCTGAGTGTTCTTTCCGAAGCTGCCGTCGGCAGTGCCGGACAGATAGCCCAGTGCGATCAGTCGCTTTTGCAGGTTCAATACCTCTGTGCCGGAGCTGCCGCGGCTCAGCTCGGTATAGCCGCCGCCGGAATATGTAGGCTCGGGCTGAGTATCGTCGGAGTAGACCGGTGCGGAGGAGGAGTACAGTTCCTTGAGCATGGCAGAGGTCGCGATACCGGTTTCGGTATGACCGATTGCCTTTTGGAAGAGCTGAACGGCAGCGGTGGTTTCGCGGTAATAGTTGCCGGTGGCGCTGCCGGAGAAGTAGCCCAGCTCCTTGAGACGGGTCTGCATCTGTGCGACGGCGCTTCCGGTGTCACCCGGCTCAAGCTGACGGTACGGATCGACAGTGGGCGACGGAGTGGGAGTGGGAACGGCAGTGGGGGTAGCGGTGGGTGCCGGCGCATAGGGTGCGCTGTTGGAGAAGAGCTGAGACTGTATTGCGACCGAGGCGACGCCGGTCTGGGATACGCCCAGCACGCTCTGGAAGCGCTTTACGGCATTTTCGGTGTTGGCGCCGAAGTCGCCGTCTGCGGTGCCGGACAGATAGCCCAGCTCGATCAGGCGCTGCTGCAGCTTGCGGACCTCCTCGCCCTTATCGCCGCGAACCAGTACCGTGTAGAGAGCATTGGCGTTGGGGTCGAGCGTGCCGGTGGGCTGAACCTCCGGCTGATAGGTGGGGGCGGTGGACATGAACAGCTTTTCCTGAAGCGATACATACGCAACACCGGTCTGGGAGATGCCCAGTGCCTTCTGGAAGCGCTTAACGGCGTTTTTGGTGCCTGCGCCGTATATGCCGTCTGCGGTGCCGGACAGATAGCCCAGTTCGATCAGGCGTGCCTGAAGGCGTGCGACTTCCTCGCCTTCATCGCCCTGCTCAAGCTTGGTGTAGGTGTAAGCGGTGCGTGTAGCGGTAGGTGTAGTCAGCGTGGTGGGAACCTGAGTAGGGACTTGAGTAGGGACTTGAGTGGGAACTTGAGTGGGTACGTCGGTACTCTTGTCGTTTTCGGGTGCGGCTTCGTTCTGCCAGTCCTGCGGCAGGGAAACAATGTCCGTGCTGTCGGGGGAGGGATCGGGCGTAGCGGTGGTCTGCACGGCGTCCGGCACGCGGGTGCCGAAGGGAAGAGCATTGACATTGTAGCCGGAGAGAGGATCGTCGCGTGTATCGGGGGTGCTGGTGCAGCCGCTGAGCAGGCACAGCGCTGCGGCAAGCGAACCGGCGATCAGCTTTTTAAAATGTTTCTCCAAGGGAATTCCTCCTTTTGTCATATGGAAGAGTGCAAAGCTTATTCTCCTATCAAGGGTTTAATTGCCTATAAGACGAAAGAATCGGTCTGAAGGTTGCACCTTCAGACCGACGAAACACATACTTTTCGACTGTTTTCCTGTCTGTAAACGTAGTCTGTCTGTGCGCGGCGGTCTGAGTCTTTGTCTTCAATGCCATAGAGATGGTGTAAAAGACAAACTTGCCTCAGCCGAACGCATGACTCCCTTCAAAACGCAGCTGCCTTGCAAAGGTATTCTATGAAACAATGCTTAAAGCTTCACAGCAAAGTGACCTTTGCAAAGGGATCCCGTAAAAATCTTCAAGAGTACGTTTGGTAATGATATTAAATTTGAAAACAGGCGAGATAGTGATCCCATCCGGCGTGGCTCAGCACAGAGCTTCTCTGAATTAGAGCTTCTCTGAATTAGAGCTTCTCCAGAATGGTAATCAGCTCGGTCAGCGCAAAGTCCAGACGGGCGAATTCTTCGCTCGTGAGGTTCTGCTGCCAGCTTGCAACGTGTTCGTTGAGGGCGTTTTCGATCTGGCGCAGGCGCTTGCGGCCTTCATCCAGAATGACGATGTTTACGACGCGGCGGTCGGTTTCGCTGCGGACGCGATCCACCAGACCGGCATTGACCAGACGGTCAACCAGCGGGGTGATATTGGGCTTGGCGATGCCAAAGCGCTTGGAGATTTCGGAAACGGACATAGAGCCCACTTCTTCCAGCATGGCGAGAACCTGCACATGGGACAGCGGAATGCCCTGATCGGACTGGATGGCGCTCAGCTTGACCAGACGCTTCTTGAGCAGCGGCTGTGCCTGAAAGATGCCCTGGGCAATGCGCTCTACGCATTCGGTGGTGACAGAGGTGATCTTTTCCTCACTGTTCATTTTACGTTACTCCTCCCTGTAATTTCAAGGCCGATTGGGAAAACTCGGAAATATTCTAACCACATCATATTATAATTGGAGTTATTAAATAAAGCAAGTACATTCTGATAAAAAATCAGCGATAAGATACAAATTTGCACAAATTTGTATGTAAAATCTCAAATCATATCAGAAATCAACAGTATTATGCACGAAAAATAGACATTTCAAACGTGTAGATGGAGCGATATAATACAAAAATCCGACTGATTCAGGATCGAATCAGCCGGAGAGCATCAGATGCCCAAATGCGGATCAGAAGAGATCTTTAGCCGCGGATGACGGCGGAATAATCCTTTTCGCACACGGCGAGGATCTTCTTCATTGCGCCGGAGATGTCTGCATCGGTCAAAGTGCGATCGGCAGCGCGGAAGGACAGTGCGAATGCCACGCTCTTCTTGCCTTCGCCCAGCTGTGCACCGCGATAGATGTCAAACAGCTTTACATCCTCGATCAGCTTGCCGCCCGCCTTGCGGATGGAGTTCATCAGCGGACCGACCTCGACCGATTCCGCCATGACCAGTGCCAGATCGCGGGAGACGGCGGGGAAGCGGGGCAGCGCCTTAACTGCGCCGATGCCCTTGGCATACTTGCTCAGCAGATGCAGACTGATCTCGGCGACATATACGCGGCGCTCGATGGAGAAGCTCTCTGCAACGTCGGGATGGATCTCACCCAGCTGAGCGATGACTTCCTTGCCCACGGACAGAATTGCCTTGCGGCCGGGGTGGAAGTAGCAGTCGCCGCCTGCGGTGATGGAGGGCTTGATGCCGTATGCACCCAGTACGCACAGAACTGCGTCGCGCAGTGCATAGAAATCAGCCTTCTCGCCGTACATACCGATTGCCATGCACAGTTTCTCGGTAGCAGGTTCATCGCCGTTTACGCCGTAGGAGAATACGGGACCGGTTTCAAACATTTTGCCTTCAGCATTGCCGCGGCTCAGGTTAATGGACAGGGTGTTGAGCATGGAGGGAGTCAAGCTGGTACGCATGACGGAGGTATCTTCGCCCAGCGGATTGCGGATGACGATGGGATTGAGGCGTGCGTCGCCTTCCGGCAGATTCAGGTTGGCGGTCCACTTGGGGCTGACGAAGGAGAAGTTCATCGCCTCATAGAAGCCCATGCCGACCAGTGCGTTCTTAGCGGTGTCCAACAGGATCTGGCGATCACTGCGGCGACCTGCCATCGTCACACCGTTCATCAGAGTGGAGGGGATCTTATCGTAGCCGTGCAGGCGCAGAACTTCTTCGGAAATGTCCGCGTCGGTTTCAAAGTCCAGGCGCCATTCGGGAACGGTGCAGTACAGCACGCCTTCGCTCAGCTCGACTTCAAAGCCCAGTCGCTCAAGGATATCTTCCATTTCGTCACCGGTCAGATTGGCAGCGATGCGGCGGTTGATGCGGTCAACCTCGGCTTCGATGATCTGATCTTCCTGAGGATTGGGATAATGGTCGAATGAACCGGGAACGACGTCGCCGCATTCGAGCATATTAACCAACATACAGGCGCGCTCCAATGCTTCCATGGTGGTGCGCACGCAGACGCCCTTCTCGAAGCGTCCGCTGGACTCGGTGCGGATGCCCAGTGCGCGGGAGGTCAGACGGTTGTTGGTGCGGTCAAAGGCGGCGCACTCGAACAGTACGTCGGTGGTGCCGTCAACGATCTCACTTTCCTCGCCGCCCATGATGCCGGCAAGACCGGTGGCGTTTTTGGCATCGGCGATGACCAGCATATTGCTGTTGAGCGTGTGCTGCTTGCCGTCGAGAGTGGTCAGGGTTTCGTCGTCTTTGGCGCGGCGCACTACGATGGTCTGATCCTTGACCTTGGACAGGTCGAAGGCGTGCATCGGATGACCGGTTTCGAGCATGATGTAGTTGGTGATGTCAACGATGTTGTTGATGGGGCGAACGCCTGCGCCGTAGAGATATTCACGCAGCCACTTGGGAGAGCGCTCGATCTTTACGTTCTTGATGACGCGTGCGCAGTAACGGGGGCACAGGATATCGTCCTCAACGATTACCTTTGCGTAATCGTCGAAGGTGCCGATACCTTCGGTTTCCTCAACGGTGATCTCGGGCATCAGGCAGTGAGTGTCGAGGACCGCAGCGCTCTCACGAGCCAGCCCCCATACGCTCAGGCAGTCGGGACGGTTGGCGAGAATTTCAAAATCCACTACGTCATCGCCCAGACCGAAAATTTCCTTTACATCGGTGCCAGGAGCATATTCTTCCTGCAGAAGGATGATGCCTTCGTCGCCGCAGTGGGGATACAGTCCCTCGGGTACTTCCAGTTCGGGACCGGAGCACAGCATACCGCAGCTCTCTACGCCGCGTAGCTTGCCGCGCTTGATCTTGATGCCGCCGGGCAGATGTGCGCCTTCGAGTGCTGCACATACCCATGCGCCTTCATGTACGTTGGGCGCGCCGCAGACGATCTGGATAGGCTCGTCCTTGCCGACATCCACCATGCAGACGTGCAGGTGGTCAGAATTGGGATGCATTTCGCAGGAGAGAACGTGACCGACAACCACATTGTCGAATTGTTCGCCGGTCTGCTCCACGCCCTCTACGCCGTTGCCCGCCATGACCATCTTGGAGGCATAGTCAGCGGCAGACATATTTACTTCGGTATATTCTTTAAGCCATTTCATCGGCACTTTCATGTTGATTTTTCCTCCTTGGATAGGGTGATGAGGAGGCTCCCTCTTAGAGGGAGCTGTCAGCGAAGCTGACTGAGGGAGTTCGTTCTCTGCTGCAGTGCAGGTCGTTGTTTAAGGGGCGTTTAACTCCCTCCGTCACTCTTTTAACCGCCCATCAAAACCTTCGGTTTCGCTGGGTACACTCGGCAAATCTAAAGATTTACTCTCGTTAGTCGGCTTACGCCGACCTCAGCCGTGTCACCTCCCTCGGTGAGGGAGGCTTTGGAACGCGATTTATCGGAACTGTGAGAGGAATCTCAGGTCGTTTTCATACAGGTAGCGCATATCCGGTACGTTGTACTTGAGGATGGTCAGTCGCTCGATGCCCATGCCGAATGCGAAGCCGGAATACTTCTTGGAGTCGATGCCGCACATCTCCAGAACCTTGGGGTTGACCATGCCGGCACCCAGAACCTCGATCCAGCCGGTGCCTTTGCACATACGGCAGCCCTTGCCGCCGCAGGCAGCGCAGGTGAGGTCAACTTCGGCGGAAGGCTCGGTGAACGGGAAGAAGGAGGGACGGAAGCGCGTGGTCACGCCGGCACCGTACAGACGCTGTGCGAAGGTATCGAGCGTGCCCTTGAGGTCAGCGATGGAGATATTCTCGTCGATGACCAGACCCTCGATCTGATGGAATACGGGGGAGTGGGTGGCGTCCACTTCGTCGGCGCGGTATACGCGACCGGGGGAGATGATGCGGATGGGCGGCTTACGGGTGGTCATGATGCGCGCCTGAACGGGAGAGGTCTGGGATCTGAGAACCACGTTGTCATCAATATAGAAGGTATCCTGAGCGTCACGCGCCGGGTGATTCTTCGGCACGTTCAGCAGCTCGAAATTGAAGTGGTCGTATTCTACTTCGGGACCTTCGACAGCTTCGAAGCCCATGCCCACGAAGATATTCAGCAGCTCGTCCAGAACGATGTTCATCGGATGCAGACTGCCTGCGGTGCGCTCGGTGCCGGGCAGAGTGACGTCGATGGCTTCATTCTTGAGGCGGGCTTCCTTTTCCTTGATCTTGATGGAAGCGGCAGCTTCGTCGATGGCGCCCTCAAGAGTAGCGCGGGTCTCGTTGACGATCTGCCCCATCTTCGGGCGCTCGGAAGCGGGCAGCTTGCCCATGCCGCGCAGAATGGCGGTCAGTTCGCCTTTCTTGCCCAGCACGCGCACGCGCAGCTGTTCAAGAGAAGCGGAATCCTCAATGCCCTTGAGCTCTTCAAGAACACGAGTCTGAATGTTTTTCAACTGTTCCTGCATGAATGTGTGACCCCTTTCAGAAATAAGTCATATAAAATGGTTTGCATATGAAGGTTTCGGATTATGATATTTGGCAAAAAAATAAATCCCGACCCTGATTAGACAGGGCGAGATTCTACCCGCTGTACCACCCGAATTTATCTATTTTGGGCATAAATGCGCGCAAAAGGACACAGTACGCCTCAAAGCAGACCTTTGACACCCCTGTAACGGAGGATGAATCCGTCCGCGCCTACTGAAAAACATAGGTACTCGTTCAGCACGGAGGCTCGGGAGCGAACTTCGCTCATCGCCTTTCCCGCGCGCGCTTTCAGCCGGCGACGCACGCTCTCTGTTCGGGCTGCCCTATGAGTTACTCTTCTCCGTCATTGCCGCAATATGCAATACCCGACGATTATATCATGAAGCGAAAAAATTTGCAATGGGGATATATAGAATTAACAGGGATGCAGACTGTGTGAAGTTGCATCCCTGTTAATTGAAAAGTACATTACATCCAACTTATCCTAATTTTAGCACCGCATTAAGAACTGATTGAATTTCGTTGCAGATCATTATTTGCTGGGGTGAAGTTATGATTTGGAAATAGCTCAAGTCATTCTTCAGATAGTTGGAGGCAGTAATGTTTTGCATATATTTGACCATAGAAAACAAAGAGGAACCGTACCGGATAATTATGTCAAAGAGTTTGTTGAGCAAATCATCATATTGGTCTTTATTGTCAAATATATGGTTTGGGAAGAAGTGGGAAATACCCTCAAGATTGGAGAAGATTTCGTAAATCAGATTAGAATCAATGCTTTTATCCTGTGGTTTGATCGAGAGACTGATTCTTTGCAAATCTTGATCCGTAATATTTCCTTGATAGTATCGGGCGGCGAAGGCAACGAAGGCTACGCAGACCGTTCTGGCATTATGAGCAAATTCGATGTTGTCGCTCATTAGACGATTTTCAGCATCGAATTTCTTTATAAATACATCTGTGAAGTAATGGTCGATGTATAGGAGCTCTTTGCACAGATTTGCGATTTGAGTTTGGTTGCCATTGAAGATTCTATCATAGTAGCGAGGATTGGTGTAGGTCGAAGGCTTGTTGCGGCTAGTTGCAGGAAGCTGAAAAATACCTGCGATACAGAGCTTGCCAATTTCGCGAAGAGAAGAGTTTTTATAAGGCTGTTTGAAGGCAGGTTTAATTGATTCGCCTCGTTTAGTGATATACTGGATACCAGCTTCATACATACTGTGAACAAATCTGACCTGTTCGGGCATATTTGCCTTTAAATCTTCCGGTTTAATTGGCTTTTGGCTGTTGGTGCTTTTGGCGATATCTAAGCTGAAATTACTACGTTCTTCCGTTGTTTCACCTATAGCTTTTATAATTTTGCAAGGTAGGAAGAAATCGGGATAATCTTCACCAATATGCTTGCTCTTGTGTAGCAAATAAGTTGTTTGTCCGCCGTTGATGATGGAAAAATCCCAAAGCTTCACCTCTTTGCCGTCGATGTCGAATTCGTCGCAGATAATAGTGATGCCATTATTTCTCATCCAAAAAGATGAGGGGTCATTTTCAATCGTGGAAGAGATGTCATCGTCGATAGTCTTTGCTTTACCGCCTTTGATGTGGTAACGAAGATTTTGAGAGAGCAAACCGATACTGTGCTCTGCGTATAGTCTTCTTATAGAGCGAGCAGAAACATTTACGATGATGGCATCGTTACCGTATTCCAGATAATTATCGACTTTATCAATGGATATTTTTCCATATTCGACAGAAGGACGACGAGATTCGGCTTCTTTGATTTTACTTACGATATCATCTCCAAAGAGAATAGAAATATCGATAAAACTGGAGTCATCAAACAAGTTTCTAAACTTTCTTTCGATGGTGGTGATACTGGTTCTGTAAGGTTTCGGTGCACTGGTATAGAATACGAAATGTACTTTGGATTCCTCAGCCATTTCAGAACGTAAGGAAATAAAACGTCGCTGAACTTTTTCATTCAACAGTTCGTAATGCTCTTTCGTTATGTCCTGGTAAAATGATACCATTTTATTCAGTGCGTTCATGATATCATCCATGGAGATGGTTTTATAGAGCTTAGACTGAACAATGACTAAATCCGAAGTATCGGAAGTGGGGTCATTCAGTAGTGCATCGACACCGCCGTCATATTGTCCATCAACAAGTATTTCTTCTAAATCAGAATCGGTCAATTCTAAAGAAGGATTCTGGTAGAAATCAGATTTTATACAGAGGGCAGAAAAAATATAGTCATCCGTTTTGCTGCGAAGCGAAGGAAAGTCGCTGTGTCGCAAAGCGTAGATTTTTTCTTTGATTTTTTCATAAGTAGCCATTGAATTTGAAGTAGCTTTAGTAGCCATACAACTCCCCCCATGATGAGATTTTTGTTTATTATAGCATAAGACGGAATATAAAACAAGCATATCAAGAATTGGG
>CAZYQB010000029.1:0-13185 GCA_964649595.1 uncultured Oscillospiraceae bacterium
TCTGGGCCTGAAGGAAGCTAAGGAAGCCGTTGAAGGCGCTCCCAAGACCCTGAAGGAAGCTGTTTCCAAGGAAGAAGCCGAAAAGATCAAGAAGCAGCTGGAAGACGTTGGCGCAGAAGTCGAAATCAAGTAATTTTAGCGAAAGCTACAGTTTCTCAGATTTCATTGCCGCTTAACGCTGCATAACAAGACCCGATATCGTCTGAAAACGACGGTGTCGGGTCTTTGTTTTTGGGGATGGATGTATTGACGGATACAGAGATTTTTCCTATAATATATGAAAAAAGTCAGGCATCTTTGGGAGCGCGATTTTGCACTTTGGGGGAGGAGAGGCATATGACCAAGCAGGAATTGTTTGAACTTATCAAGGGTACGATCATCATATCCTGCCAGGCAACGCCGGGAGAGCCGCTGTATGTGAAGGAAAAATCGATCATGTATTTGATGGCGCGCGCGGCAAAGCTGGCAGGCGCGAAAATGATCCGAACCAGCTCCAAGCGAGATATTGAAGAGATTAAGGAAGAGACCGGACTGCCGGTCATCGGGCTTATCAAGCGCGAATATCCGGGTTATACCGGGCGCATCACCATGACCATGCGCGAAGTGGATGAGTGCATGGCGGCGATGGCGGATATCGTTTCTATCGATTGCACATTCAATGAGCGTGGAGACGGTCTAACACCTGCACAGTTTCTCAGGCAGGTGAAGGAGAAGTATCCGAACATCATCATCATGGCGGACTGCGCTACGCTCGAGGAAGCGGTCGCAGCATACGAAGCAGGCGCGGATCTGGTGGGCAGCACCATGAATGGGTATACGCCGCAGACCAAGCACTGCAAGGGCGAGCCGAATTATGAACTGGTTCATGAGATGGTTCAAACGCTGCCCTGTCCGGTCATTGCGGAAGGGCGCGTGCATACGCCCGAACAGGCGCGAAAAATGCTGGAAATCGGCGCATGGGCAGTCGTGGTCGGCGGTGCGATCACTCGCCCGTTGGAGATCGCGGGCAGATTCATGGCGGCGGTGAAGGACATAAACATATGATACTGGGAATTGATATCGGCGGAACAGCGGTAAAAATGGGATTGGTGGACAGACAGGGCGTAATTTATGCGCGGCATGAGGCAGACGTGTGCTTTGACGGCTATAAGACTCCCATACTGACCACTGCGATCCGTGAAGCAAAGACGTTTTTGGCAGCACAGGAAGTGCGGATCGAAGGCATCGGCGTATCTGCCACCGGGCAGGTGGATGACCATATCGGCGTGGTGGTCGGCACAAACGGCAGTATTCCCGATTACGAAGGCGCACAGATCAAGCGCGATATGGAAACGGAGTTCGGCGTACCTGTTTTTGCGCTCAATGATGCAAATGCCGCTGTGCTGGGCGAGTGCTTTATGGGGCGCGCCAAGGACGCTCAGAATGTGCTGATGATTACTTTGGGCACAGGAGTGGGCGGCGGTGTGGTGCTCAACGGGCAGATTTTGCTCGGCACGCGCGGTATTGCCGGAGAAATGGGGCATTTCACGCTCTATCATGGCGGCAGGAAGTGCGGCTGTGGCAGGTGTGGCTGCTTTGAATGCTATGCTTCCGCATCGGCACTGGTGCGGCTCGCAAAGGACTTGACCGGAGAGGATGATATCAACGGACGAATTATCTTTGGGAGAGCAGAAAAAGGCGATGCGCAGATGCTGCGCATAATTGATCGGTGGATCGATGATATCGCGGCAGGCATTTCGGGATTGGTGCATATCTTTAATCCTGAAATAATACTCATCGGCGGCGGCGTGAGCGCACAGGAAAAGCAGCTGCTCGAACCGCTTAGGAAAAAGGTTTTGGGAAGTGTTATGCCCCGATTTGCGGAAGGGCTGCGACTTGAAGCCGCTGCCCTTGGAAACGATGCGGGCTGGCTGGGTGCGGTGAAGTTTTATATGGATAGATGCGAATGAGCAAGGAGTGAGAAAATGTATCAGAATATCACGCTGGAGATGAGCCTGAAGCCCTTTAAGCAAACTGATGAAGCATTTATACGGCAGGTATGTGCATCGGTCTTTTCGCAGTGGAAGCCGCTTTTGAAAAACCGCAGAACGATCTCTGTGATGCTTTGGGTGGGAGACGGCAGCGAGATTCTCGATTATGCGGGCAATATGGAAGATGAATTTGAGTGGGGGCGCTTCTTAGGCACGGCAAATCTGCCGTATCTGTCGGAAGGCGAACCGACGGAAACGTCGCTGCACAAAAGAAAACAGGACTACATGGAAAATGCGCTCAGGATGACATACGGAATTCTTCGCCGGATCATTTCCTGCTTGAAGGAAGAAGGGAAGAAAGCGTTTCCTGATACCGTTTTCCGCGTGGGAGAACCGTTTGACATAGGTCCTGAGTTTGCCATATCCGATTTCAAGTACAATCGGCACAGGGAGTGTCTGGGTACAAGACTGTTGGATCGGTTTGGATTTGTGGATGCGACGAACGAACTGAATGCAGATGACCGTAGATATGCCGCTTATCCCGACGGCATACCGCAGGGGATACCTTTTGGTACATTCCTCGGAAAACAGACGGCAGTTTTCTTCAGGGATATGGGCTTTGATTATCTGTGGCTGTCCAACGGTCTGGGATTTAGTGCCGATCCGTGGGATAAGACGGGAAAAATATTCGACGGAAAGCGGTATTATCCGGAAAAGTTGGCAGATACGAAGGACAAAGTATTTTCCTTCTGGAAACTGCTTTGTGAAGCCTGCGGTGATATTCCGATTGAAACCAGAGGCACGAACAACTCGGTCGGCATTGACTATGCAAGCGACGGCGTGCCGCTGCATGACATCTACAACGCGGGGCTGAACATTACCGCACCGCCGAATTCTCCGTGGGCGGCGCTCAATGACAACTTTGGTCTGGAAATAATGGGGCATATGACTCGTACCTGCGAGCTGCCGAGCGATAAATTCCCCTTCCGATACTATATACACGATCCGTGGTGGGTGAATTCTCCGTGGTATGACCGCTATGACGGCTCGCCTTGTGACATTTATCTGCCTATGGCAATTTCCCGAATCAACGCAGAAGGCAGTGTGGAAAGTGCCAATTCGCTCAATGTTTTGACTGTGGATAATTCCTTTGGCGAAATGCCCGATGCCTGCGTCAATGAGCCGCTGCCGCATCTGCTCAAAGCCGAAAAGGATGCTGCGGACGAGCCGGCTCCGCTGGTGTGGGTGTATCCGATGCGGGAATACACCACTTCGCACGATGGGGATCTGCTTCGGGAAATGAATCTGGGAGATCACTTTATCTGTGATGCCATCAATGACGGCGTGCCGCTGTGCTGTGTGGCATCTACCGATAATTTCCTCGGGCACGATGCCAAGGTGTACAAAAAGAGCCTCCTGATTTCGCCGGTTCCTCAAAATCAGAAGGTGTTGGAGAAACTGAAGGAATTGGCATCAAACGGAAGCGGCGTGCTGATGTATGGTACGGAAATGAAGCTCAGCACAGTCGAACCGTTTGACAATCTCGTGAAACTGGATGTTGAAAAAGGCGTAAGGCAGTTCCGTGAAGCATTAGCGACCTTCGGTTATGAAGTGATCTTCCATAAAATAGCAGAAGCGGTAAAGCCGCCGACGATGGCAGTATCGAGATATGACAATGCGCTTATGTTCTCGGTATACAACTCCAACATGACCACGGACACTTATTTTAGGTTTCCTTTGGGAGCGCCGATTCTGTGCGGTGCGGAAACACAGATCATTGACGGGCATTCTACCTATCGCTTCAGCCGCGCAGAGCATAGGGAATGCCGTGTGTTTGTAGATCAGGCGGAGGGCTGTATTTCCTGCCGCGAGCATCCGCCGGTAAATGGCAGATTCCGCCGTGTTATCCGCATCAGAGGACTCCGGGATGCTGCGGTGCGCCTGTTCAGCGAAAAGGGCTGTGAATGCGCGGTATCGGTGGCGCGTTCCACAGACGTGACGCCTGTGTTTGATGAAAGATTTCGTTTGGTATCGGATGAAAAGTATGGAACGTATCTCGAAGGCGAGCATATCAGCGGGAATATCTTCTTTATGATCGGGTATGAAGGAACGGACAGGTGAGCCGGTTCTGATTCGGAAAATCTTGCGCGGTGAGAGGCTTAGAGATGAGGGTGGGGGATTGCTGCAGTGCATTATGCATGAGCAAATTCCTTTTAATGAAACACGGCGTGCCGCAGATGTGCGGCACGCCGTTATTTATGGATTCTTTAGAAATGGAATTTTTGAGTTTACAGAGCAGAAAGAGATGCGTTCAGACGGCGCAGAGTTTCGTCCTTGCCCAGCAGATAGGCGATTTCAAACGCGCCGCCGGGGGTGGAGGTCTTGCCGGAGATGGCGATGCGCAGCGGCCAGAGGATCTGACCGTTCTTCATGCCGGTTTCCTTGATAGCACCCATGATGACATCGTGCAGGTTTTCCTCGGTCCATTCGGTAATGCCTTCGAGCACGGGCTTCATGAGGGTCAGAGCCTTCTTGGCAACCTCGGGATTGGACTTCATCTTCTTATGGGTGTACAGGTCGGATTCAAAGGCGGGCATTTCAGCGAGGAAGTCGATCATGCCGGGAATTTGCGCGAGATACTCGGTACGAGCCTGCAGCAGAGAGGCGATGCGCGCAAAGTCGAACTTATCGGAATTGAGCACCTTGGCTAGCCACGGCGCGGCATACTCGAGGAACTGCTCAGGAGAGAGCTTGCGGATGTACTCGGCGTTGAACCAGTTCATCTTGTCCATGTTGAAGATGGAAGGGGACTTGCTCAGACCTTCGAGGTCGAATACCTGCTCCAGTTCGCTCAGGGTGAAGAACTCGCGCTCGCCGCGCGGAGACCAGCCCAGCAGCACCATATAGTTGATGATGGCATCGGTCAGATAGCCCTGAGAGAGCAGATCCTCAAAGGACGGATCGCCGTAGCGCTTGGACAGCTTGCGGACTACGTTTACCGGATTGCCGTTTTCATCGGGAATGATCTCGTGGGTGTACTTGTCCTTGCGTACGTCCTCGCGCATGACGGGCGTCAGGTGAACATACGTCGGGGGAGTCCAGCCGAAAGCCTCATACAGCAGATTGTATTTGGGTGCGGAGGACAGGTATTCGTTGCCGCGCATGACGTGGGTGATGCCCATGGTGTGGTCGTCGATGACGTTGGCAAAGTTGTAGGTAGGCAGACCGTCCGCCTTGATGAGCACGTTGTCGTCCAGCGTGGAGCAGTCCACTTCTACATGACCATAGATCACGTCGTCAAAGCTTGCCTTGCCCTCGGTAGGGATGTTCTGGCGGATGACGTACGGCTCGCCGGCGGCGATGCGTGCTTCGACCTCTTCTTTGGAGAGGTTCAGGCAGTGCTTGTCGTACTTGAAGGTCTCGCCCCTATCTTCGGCTGCGGCGCGAGCCTCTTCCAGACGCTCCTCGGAGCAGAAGCAGTAGTATGCGCCGCCCTTTTCGACCAGCTCTTTGGCGTAGGGCAGATACATACTCTTTCGCTCGGACTGAACGTAGGGACCATAGTCGCCGCCTACGTTGGGACCTTCGTCGTGAGTCAGACCTGCGGTCTTGAGGGACTTGTAGATAATATCGATTGCGCCTTCGACCTCGCGCTTCTGGTCGGTATCCTCAATGCGCAAAACGAACTTGCCGCCGCAGCGACGGGCATACAGATAGGTGTACAGCGCGGTGCGCAGATTGCCCAGGTGCATATAGCCGGTCGGGCTAGGCGCAAATCGGGTGCGAACTTCCATGTTGATCTTCTCCTTAATGATGAATTGAGATGAGTATAGCATCGCCGCGTAAAATATTCAATCATGCGGCGGTGAGAGTTTGGTATAGCGGACTTCAAAGCTGGGGTTATTTGGAGGATTAGACGCATAGCCAAAATGCTCCCTCTTAGAGGGAGCTGTCACAGGCGATTCGCCGCGTGGCGAGAGAATGTGATTGAAGGGGTTGTGTGTATTGTTGAATAAATGCTGTCTTTTTCACATAGCTCTCTCCGTCGCGCCTACGGCACACCACCTCCTTCGGTGAGGGAGGCTTTTGGTGCGAATATCAATCGTCTTATTAACTCCAATTTGCTGAAAAAGGTGCCCGATTAAATTACGTTTCCACCAGTGCGCAGGCTTCATAGAGCGTGGGCATTGCCGCCTGTGCGCCCATTGCGGTGGTAGACAGAGCACCTGCGGCGTTTGCGAGGCGGATGGCATCATCTACCGGCAGATCCATTGCCAGACCTGCGGCGAATCCTGCGTTGAAGGTATCGCCTGCGGCGGTGGTATCCACGGCATCTACTTTATAGCCAGGGAATTTGCGCGCACCATTCTTGTTGACGAGGATGCAGCCCTGTGCGCCGCGCTTGTGAAGCACTGCGCCTGCACCGCGTGCGATCAGCTGCGCACAGGCGGCGATGGCGCTTTCGTCGGTGTCCACGTTCATGCCGGTGAGAGTGGCGAGCTCGGTTTCATTGGGGGTGATGTAATCGCACAAAAACAGCAGTGCATCCGACAGAGGGCGGGCAGGCGCCGGGTCGAGAATGACCTTGAGTCCCATGCGCTTGCCGATGGCGGCGGCATGAGTTACGCTTTCGATGGGGGTTTCAAGCTGCAAAAGCATTACGCCGCTGTCTGTGATTGCCTTGAGGGAGCGCGATACCATATCGGTGCTCACGCAGTGGTTTGCGCCGGGAACGACTGCAATACGGTTTTCCCCAGACTTATCTACCTCAATCAGCGCAACGCCTGTGGATACTTCATCAGTTTTTTCCACAAATTCGGTATTGATGCCTTCGTTTTTGAGCACATTTAGGTACAGATCACCGTGCGCATCGTTTCCTACGCAGCCTACCATGTATACGTTTCCGCCCATGCGCGCGGCAGCAACCGCCTGATTGCCGCCTTTGCCGCCGGTGAAGGTGTTGAAGGCGGTGCCGGTGACCGTTTCGCCCGGTTGATGAAAGCGTTCCATGCTCACGGTCAGATCGATGTTCAGACTGCCGATGACGCAGATTTTTTTTGTGTTCATCATGTAAAACTCCTTTGGATGCAGTATCGCGTCTCCCTCATCGACGGAGGTGGCGCGCCGCAGGTGTGACGGAGAATGTTCAAGTTCATCTCCCGTCGGTGTCAAACAGAACTCGATATATGCAAAATAGCTATGAACTCCGGCTTCCTCAAAGAAGGAGCTCTTTGGCATCACTTTTGTTCAATGGGGATCCCGAAGCGGATACCATTTCCCTAATCAGGGAATATCGCCCTTTATCATATCATATTTTCCATCAAAATACCAGTACTGCACCTGATATGAAACGTATTTTGCGTTGAATCGTCGATTTTCGGGTGCTATAATATGAGAGAATGAGAAATATTTGCATCGAGAGGCGGTACGGATGAGAATTGCACTGATCGGCATTACAGGGCACATAGAGTATGTGTTTCAGACTGCTGCGATGCGCGCGGGTGTGCAGATCGTATCTGCCGCGCCCGGAAACAAAGAGGAGAATTTTTCGGCATTTGCTCAGAAAATGTGTGAAAAGGGAACAGACATAAGATTCTATGACGACTGGCGCGAGATGCTGGAGCGCGAAAGAATAGAGGCGGTGTCGGTTGCGCCATGGTTCTGTTACTGCGCCGAGATCGCCATAGAGTGCCTGAAGAGGGGAATTCATGTCTATAGCGAAAAGCCGCTTGCGACTACGCTTTCTATGCTGGACAGGCTGCAGGAGACATGGGAGAAGTCTGACTGTGCGCTAGATGGTATGTTCGGGCTGAGATATACGCCGTGGTTTCTGGCGGTGCGCTGCGCGGTGGAGCAGGGTGGAATCGGGCAGGTGCGCCAGATCCATGCACAGAAAAGCTACAAACTGGGCAGACGCGGCGAATTGTACCGAAGGCGATCGTTCTACGGCGGCATATTGCCGTGGGTGGGGATTCATGCGATAGACTGGGCGCAGCAGCTGGGCGGCGAACATACGGCAGTTCACGCGCTTCACTCAAGGCAGTTCAACCGGGATCACGGAGAGCTGGAGGTGTCCTCTGCGGCGCTCATGCAGCTCCAAAACGGCGTGATCGCTACCGTGACGGCAGACTTTCTCAGACCTGCCGGGGCGGCGCGCCATGATGATGACCGTCTGCGCGTGACCGGAACAAAGGGCATGATCGAAGCGGTAAACGGCAGAGTGTTTATGGAAAACGATCAGCCCAGACACGAACTCATATTGCCCGAAGCGCCTGCACCGATGGCGGAGTTTATCGACTCGATCGGCACGTCTCGCTCCAAAGAACTGACTCGATCGGCGCTGAGCGTTACGCGATGTGCGCTTTTGGCGCGGGAGAATGCGGACGGGTGTTAGTATGGCAAACCGCTGATCTGCTTCCATGTGTCAACCATGATAAACGGATCAACGAAGCTGCCGTCGGGATTCTTGACGACCTCAAACATCCACGGTCCACTGTAGCCTGCGGCGAGGAGACGGTCACAGACCAGCTTCCACGGCACAATGCCTGCCCCCGGCATCCAATGGCGCTCGTTGATGCCGTCGTAGTCGGACAGATGCGTGGTGATGATGCGCTCTGCCGTCTGATCGAGGAAGGACTCGTGTGACTGCATGAGCAGATGGTTTACATCAAAGCAAATGCCGCCGCAGTTTTTCGACAGAGGCAGGGCTTCTCCGCTGGTTCGCGCAATGCAGGTCCTAGGCAGGTTTTCAAGGGCGATGGGAATGTCGCCTGCCGCCTTTTGAAGCACTTTGAGACTCTGCGCGCAGGCGATGATGCGTGCGCCGCGCTCCTCGTCACGGTACGGCTCGGTGCTGCCGTGAACGACGATCACCTTTGCTCCCAGTTCTTTTGACAGCTCAATGAACGGAAGGGAGCGTTCGATCGCGAGCAGGCGCTTTTCTTCGTCGGGTTCGGAGAGATCTTCCTTCTTGCCGAAGGAAGGATGCACCGACCATACGGGGAGATTCAGTTGACGAGCCGTTTCCAGTACACGCTGTGCGAAAGCACGGGTTTCTTCATACGACCAATCGAGAAAAGCGATCTCGATAACCTCGAATCCCGCTGCCGCGTAGGCAGGCAGCATTTCAAAGTTGTTCGGGCTGATGGAAATTCCAAGTTTATTCATAAAAGTTTCCTTTCGATGCGCATTTGCGGATGGGGGAGAAAAAGTATATTTTCAATGAGTTATCGGTTATGGGAGGAATAAAAAATGGGTAAGTATATTGCGGGTGTGGACATCGGCGGCACCACCGTGAAATTCGGCGTGCTGACCGAGGACGGAGAGCTGCTGCACAGCACGCAGATCAAGACGGTTATCGGCGATGCGGAGCTGCTGGTCGAACAGATCGCCGAATTGGTGGAAAAATCCATCTATCCGATTTCGGTAGTGGGCGTAGGTACGCCCGGTACAGTTCGTCTGCCGCAGAATACCGTTTCCGCCGCAAATCTCAAGTGGGATAACGTGCCGCTGAGAAATATGATAAGCCGCCGCCTGCACCGTCCTGTGTGGGTGGACAACGATGCGCAGACCCAGCTTGCCGCAGAGTGCTGGAACGGCGCGTGCGTAGGTCTGAAAAGTGTGATCTATCTGACCTATGGAACCGGCGTAGGCGGCGCAATGGTCATCGACGGCAAGCCGTGGCGCGGACACCGCAACAATGCCGGTGAGATGGGACACATCATTACTCATGCCGATGGTCTCAAGTGCTGCTGCGGTTTGAACGGCTGCTATGAGCAGTATGCTTCGGCAAGTGCGCTGGTGCGCTTGGGTGGCGGCGAACATACCGCCAAGGAGATCATCGATATGGCGCGTGCAGGCGATGAGAAGATGAAGGCAGTATTTCAGGAATATCTGCACGAGGTGGCGGTCGGTATTGCCGGATTGTTCATGGTGTTCCGTCCTGAAGCGATCGTACTGGGCGGCGGCATCAGTGCGGCAGGCGATATCTTCCTTAATGGTGTGCGGCAGGAGCTGATGAGCATTTATCCTGCCTGTGCACAGGAACTGAGCAGCCTGCTGTGTCTGGCACTGCACCGCAATGAAGCCGGTATGCGCGGCGCAGCGGCTATGGCAAAGAACAACTGCAGATAAATATATTTTTTTGTATGGACATATGTCCGCCGATCTCTTATGGGCAAGGAGAAGATCGGCGGATTTCATATTTGATGAAAAAAATGTGCCCGACAGCGCGATGTTGAGGCTGCCGGGCGAGAAATATAAACCGCTGTGTATATGCTGCGAATTATTCTTCGGAGGTGGTTTCGGTTTCGGCTGCATCCGACTGTTCGGTTTCCGGCCAGCTGATGAAAACGCCCTTGCCGCTTTCGTCGGTGCCGAATTCCTTCTTGAGTTCCTCGCGTACCGCATTCTTGAAATCATCGACTTCTGTCTCGGCGGCGGATGCCTCGGCAGCGGGTGCTTCGGCGGGAGCGTCCTCGTGGATCACGCGCTCTTCGAGCTTGTTTCCGCAGGCGGCGCAGAAACGGCTTTCGTTGTTTTGGATGCTGCCGCACTTGCTGCAGCGGCGGATCTGCTTGAGATCGTCCAGCTTGAGCTTGAGACCTTCGATTTCGGCGGCGATGGAATCCACGCGGGCGCAGCGGCTTTCCATTTCCTCGCCGGGCTGTTCGCCACGCTTGACGCAGCCGTAATACAGCTGACCGATCTCGGCGAACAGAGCATCAAACTCATCCTGCTTGAGATTTACCAGGCGCTGAATGCGAGCAATCTCAGCTGCCTTCTGTGCGTTCTGCGCTACGCCGGATACCTGCTTTTTGAGTTCATCAAAAAATGCCATGGAATCACTCCTTTTTTCGATATGTCATCCTATTCTGAAGCGGCATGGCTTATTCGCCTGTCGCGTTTTGTGGCGAATACCACATCTTTAGTATAGCCATAGAACACAAAAATATCAAGCCTATAAGCATATTTTTCAAAAAAATGAGCATAATTCGCTTGAGGAGTGTGATATTTTTCCATGCTGACTATTCTGATTCGCGCGATCCTTCTGTATTCCATCGTTATATTGACCATGCGCGGCATGGGCAAGCGGCAGCTGGGGCAGCTTCAGCCCTATGAGCTGGTCATCACCATACTCATTGCCGATCTGACCGCAGGACCCATCGGAGATGTGTCCACGCCGCTGCTGCATGGGCTTTTGCCCATTGCGGCGCTATATGTGATGCACGCGCTGATAAGCCTTCTGTGTCTCAGGAGCGACCGCTTTCGCGCACTGATCTCAGGTAAGCCGTCGGTAGTGATCTCTCGAGGCGTGGTGCAGGAAAAGGAGCTTAAAAGGCTGTGCCTGACGCTTTCCGACCTGCTTGAAGGATTGCGCTGCGCCGGGATCCTTGATCCGAGCGAGGTGGGAACGGCGGTCATGGAGGCAAACGGTGTGATCACTGCCTTTCCCAGCGCACAGAAGAGGGCAGTCAGCACGCAGGAGATGAACATAGATCCCGGCTATGAGGGATTGCCAATGGTGCTCATCATGGATGGGAGACTGCAGAAGCACAACCTTCAAAGTGCTCAGCTGAGTGAGGCGTGGCTGCGCAGGAAGCTCTCAGAGCGCGGGCTGAGCGAGCAGCAGGTATTTCTGTGCAGCATCGACACGCACGGTCGTATGGCGCTGCAGGACCGCTGCGGAGAGCTTGTGCAGTTTCAGGCGATCCCGGAGAATGAAGTGAAGTGGTAGAGAGGAGGCAGGGCAATGAAAAATGTGATCGTTTCCATGCTGATCGTAGCGGTGCTGGCGACAGGTGTGTGTATATTTTCGGTGCAGTCGGTTACAAGGGTGTGCACAGAGATGGAAGAGATGCGGCTTAAAGCCCTGCAGCTGGGCGAGAAGAGAGATATGCAGCAGGCGCTGGGGCAGATCGAACGAATGCAGCAATATTGGAAGGACAGTGCGCAGGTGCTGACGATCGTGCTGCCGCACTCCTGTGTGGGGGAAGTCTCTGCTGCGCTGATCGAGGCAGGTGCGGATCTGCTGGCAGATGAGGCGGATGAATTTGTGGGAGATATGCTGCTGTTGGGAGAAATCCTTGAGCGCATCCGTGCAGAGGAGCAGCTTTATTTGTGCAACATTTTGTCTATATGTTAGATTTCGACAAAAGTTCCGCGGACCCATTGACAGATCACAGGCTCTGCAATACAATAGTTAGCGGTGTCTGCGCAGGCGATCCGCGGATTTGCCGAACACAGTGTAAAATGTGCCCAGACTACTATATATTGTATTGACAATTTACATAAACCACCATATAATGTGGTGTGTACTCGATTTTACGCAGGGCGGGTGCGATGAAAGCACCTGCTCTTTTCCATGACAAAGCCCCGTGGGGATGTCGTCTGGGCGATGCGGCTTGGCGGCTGGGGCGCGGCAGAGAAGGCTTCGAGATAAGTGTTTTCTCCGCATACGTCGGATATATTTTAATACACAGGTAAATGACGGAGGTGCTTCTGAAATGACGGATACCATTATCAAGCGCGACGGACGCGAGGTCAGCTTCGACCAGGGAAAAATCACAGCTGCGATCCTGAAGGCATTTCAGGCGAGTGGAAGCGCCAGAACCGAAAGCACTGCCCGGAAACTGACCGAGCAGGTGGTTGACGAGCTCAACCGCAATGAAGCACTGGATGTGCCCAGCGTAGAGGACATTCAGGACACGGTGGAGCGCGTGCTGATCGAGCATGGTTTTGTGCGCACCGCCAAAAGCTATATCCTGTATCGCGCAGAGCGCAGCCGAGTGCGCGAAATGAACACGCGCCTGATGCGCATCTATGATGACATCACCAACACCGCAGCCGACCAGAGCGATATCAAGCGTGAGAACGCCAATATCAACGGCGATACCGCGATGGGTGCAATGCTCAAGTATGGCTCCGAGGGTGCAAAGCAATTCAACCAGATGTTTGTGATCAATTCCGACCATGCCGATGCACATCGCCGGGGCGATATTCACATTCATGACATGGATTTCCTGACCCTGACTACCACCTGCTGCCAGATCGATCTCCTGGAGCTGTTCAAAGGCGGTTTCTCCACCGGTCATGGCTATCTGCGCGAGCCGAAGGACATCTACAGCTATTCGGCGCTGGCGTGCATTGCCATTCAGGCAAATCAGAACGATCAGCACGGCGGTCAGTCGGTGGTAAACTTCGACTATTCGATGGC
>CAZYQB010000030.1:0-12816 GCA_964649595.1 uncultured Oscillospiraceae bacterium
GAGCACTGGTGTAGAAATGGGACTCGTCTACATCCAGACCCATGCGCAGCAGCTTCTGGCGAAGCTCTCTGGGCGAACGCTCGGAGGAGTTGGTCAGGAACACATAGGACTTGTCGTTTTCTTCGAGCCAGTGAATGAACTCATGAACACCGGGCAGAACCTTGTTGCCGTGGTAGATAACACCGTCCATGTCGCAGATAAAGCCCTTCTTTTCGCGGAGCTGCTCCATGCTTTTCATATCCGTATACCCTCTTTCTGTTTTTTCATGTCTTTCTCTTAACATCTCACATACACATTATAGCATGAATGAGCCGCCGTTGGAATTGCTAAAGTTAAGGAATCATGTTATAATTTAAAGTATGAACGATCAAAAAATATATTCTTATCCGCCGGTCGCAGATGCACAATGCCGCGTGCTGATCTTGGGAACGATGCCTAGCGTGCAGTCGCTCAGGGATGGATTTTACTATGCGCATCCGCGAAATGCATTTTGGAGAATCGTTGCCGAATGCACAGGAGAAGAGATGCCTGAAAGCATCGAGCAGAAGAAAGCGATGCTGCTTCGCCATCATATTGCACTGTGGGACACGGCGAAAAGCTGCATCCGGGAAGGTTCGCTCGATTCGGCAATGCGGCAGGTGGAACTTAATGATCTGGGATCGTTTTTCAGGCAGTATCCTCAGATCGAACGGGTGCTTATAAACGGCGGCGCTGCGTGGACACTTTATCATCGATCGCCGGAGGAGATCGTAAAGGCGCGTCCGTGTGTGAAGCTGCCCTCGACCAGCCCGGCATATACGCTTTCATATGAGAAAAAGCTTGGAGCATGGCGCAAGGAATTTGAAGCAGGAGGGATCAAATGATGAAGCCGACCGATATTATTATGAAGAAACGACTGGGCGAAGAATTGTCCTCTGCGGAAATCGAATGCTTTGTGCGCGGTGCGGCAGACGGCTCCTTTGCCGATTATCAGCTATCCGCGCTGCTGATGGCGATCCGCATCAACGGCATGACCGACCGGGAAACGGTGGATCTGACCATGGCGATGGCACGTTCGGGAGAAATGCTCGATCTGTCATGCATCGAGGGCGTAAAGGTGGATAAGCATTCCACCGGCGGCGTGGGCGATACCACTACGCTGATCGTAGCGCCTCTGGTGGCGGCGTGCGGCGTGAAGGTTGCAAAAATGTCCGGACGCGGACTGGGTTTTACCGGCGGCACGCTGGATAAGCTGGAATCGATCCCCGGCATGAGCATTGATCTTACAAAGGAAGAATTCATTTCTGCCGTTCAAAAGACCGGAATTGCGGTGATCGGTCAGACCGGAGAACTGGCGCCTGCCGATAAAATGCTCTATGCGCTGCGCGATGTTACTGCCACGGTGGATTGTCTGCCGCTGGTGTGCTCATCCATACTATCCAAAAAGATCGCGGCAGGCTGTGATGCAGTGGTGTTGGATGTAAAGACCGGCAGCGGCGCCATCATGCCTACGCTCGAAAAGTCGATAGAGCTTGCCGAAACGATGGTTCGCATCGGTTCGATGACCGGAAGGCGGTTCAGCGCACTGGTAACGGATATGGATCAGCCGTTGGGCATGAATGTGGGCAATGCGCTGGAGGTCATCGAAGCGGTGGAGGTGCTGCGCGGAGAAACCAAGGGGGCGCTGCTGGATGTATCTCTTCGGCTGGGCGCACAGATCCTTTTAAGCGCAAATGCGGTATCCTCTCATACGGAAGCCATGAATATGCTCATTAAAAAGCTGGAATCGGGTGAAGGACTTGAAAAACTCCGGCAGATGATCGAGATCCAAGGTGGATACGGACGCATTGTGGACGATCTCTCCCTTTTGCCGCAGGCGCAGAAGAAGATAGAGATCACTGCGGAGCAATGCGGCTATGTGGCGGGTATGACCACTTCGCTGATCGGTTATGCGGCGCAGTCTCTGGGCGCAGGACGCATCAAAAAGAGCGATGTGATCGATCCGGCGGTAGGGCTGATTATGAGAAAGCGCGTAGGCGATCATATAGAGGCGGGCGAAAGCTGGTGCACGCTTTTCGTCAATCCTGCCTCCGATGAGGAGAGCGCAAAGGCACTTCTCAAACGAGCGATTACCATTTCTGCCGAAAAGCCTGTTCTCAAACCGCTGGTGTACCGTACTGTCGAAACATAAGCGAAAGGAGCAGTATCGATGAAATTTCTGTTATTTGCCGACCTGCATCATTTTCCCGGCGTGCTGATGAGTGGATCATGGGATGATCTGAAGGTTCTTCAGCGCCGCGCCGAGGATGAAAAATGCGAATTCATGATTCACGCAGGCGACTTCTGTCACGGTCCATCCCGCGTGCAGGACTATGTTCGGGCGTATAATGATTTCCATATTCCGTCCTACCACGCTTTGGGAAATCACGATACCGATAATACCGATTATCAGGAGGTTCTGAGGCTGTACAATATGCCCAACGGCTATTACTTCTTTGATAGAAGCGGCTACAGAATTATTGTGACCGATCCTAATTACTATTTTGTAAACGGCGAATATGTTCACTATAATTTGGGGAACTATTACGCCAATCAGGCATACCGCGATTATATGCCGCCCGAGCAGCTGAAATGGCTTGAAGAAACGATTGCCTCCTCGCCGCATCCGTGCATACTCATCAGCCACGCCAGCTTTGAGCGAAAGGCAGACGGCGTAAAGAATCAAGAGGAGGTGCGCCGCATCATAAACGAAGCCAACCGCCGCAAAAAGCACAGTGTCATCATGTGCATTAACGGTCACCATCACCGCGATTATATGCGCATATTGGATAACGTGTGCTATCTGGATATGAACGCGGTGCGTTATGACTGGCTGCCCAAGCCGCACGACCACTTCCCTGAAGATCTGTGCAGGCAGTACAGGTGCATGAGGAATGTTGTGAGATACAACGATCCTCTGTATGCCGTGGTGACCATCGAGGGCAGCACCATCACCATCGAAGGCGTTGAGAGCACCATGTTCATGGGTATAAACCGAGAGCACACCGAAAATCCCGTGTGCGATAAGAACGGCAGAGAGGTTGTTCCCAGAGTTCAGTCGGTGAAGATTACGCTGGGATAAACCAAAATCAGAGAAAATGCAGCACGCCCCCTGCGTCGGATTTGGCGCAGGGGGCGTGGTTTGTTGTATGGTAAAATTAAGTTCCGATAAATCGGTCAGTGGGTTTTATCATCTGTTCAATTATTGCGGAGCACTCATGCCGCCTCTTTTCGACAAATACAAATCTACCATTTCCATAGGGTCGCAACCGTTAATGTCCTCAATCACTATGTTATCCCAAATTTCCAGAAGTGATTTGCCGTCAAAAACATTGGCGGACGAAAATTCTTCAAAGGTTGGATAGTCATATTCATTTTTGCCATCTCGGGTGAGACCGTACCCAAATTTGTCTTTTTTAGTCTTTCGGTCTGGTAGCTTGCCCATCCAGCAATGATCAAATTTATCATTTCCTCTGATTACAAAGAATATTTCAAGGCAGAGGCGTCCCTTTGTTTCAAAAGACATCAATTTTTGAAACAACTCAAATGTCATAACTATCCTCCTTCGTCAAATTTCAATGTATGCTGCCGTTCACACCTTCTCCGGCAGCTCACGCGCAAAGTTCATCATATCACCCTTCTGTCTGGAATAGGGCATGAGGGTGACGGTAAAGCTTTCCTTCTTGGTGAGATTCAGGCGGTACTTCTCCTGAGGCTCGGGTCCGCAGCTGTTGGAGCCTACGCCGCCCATGCGCCAGTCGAGGGAGAGATAGGTTCTGCTTTCTGCTTTCAGCTCGGTGGTGTGGGTGGCGGCGTGCAGCGCAGAGTCGCTGTAATTGTGCGCGGTGAAGCTGAAGCCTGCGTTTTCATAAGTTTCTTCGCCCACGACCAGCAGACCTGTGCCCAGAATGTTCATCACCGATACCGCACGGATGCTGCCGCGTGCGCCGTTTTCCTGCGGACGGATGTAAGGCTCGTGCATTTCGTCGACCTTCGCGCTGTACAGATCCGTGAGCGCAGAGGTGCACAGATCGGGATAATTCTCGTGCGGTCCCTTGCCGTACCACATTACGCGGTCATACTGCGCGGGCATAATCAGCTGCAAGCCAAGCCTCGGCAGATAAGGCAGCTCGCGAAGCGGCTCAAAGGTGGTGCTGAGGCGCACACAGCCGTTTCCGTACACCGTGTAGGTCAGCACGGCGCGAAGAATGGGCTGGCGAATCTTCGGGCTGAGAATCTGGGCAATGGTCACGCGGACAGCGCTTTCGTTCATACGCTCGGTGGTGAAATCTTCCACACGAACCATCAGATTCTCAAGGTCGAACAGTTTCCAGTAACGGGCAATGCTCTTTTCGTCATTATCGGTGAATGCGCGGAACAGATTGACTCTCGGCGCCCCTTCGATCAATTCGCAGCCGGATGCAATCCAGCTGACCATCTTTCCGCTGCGCTTTTCAAACAGGATTGAGAAATCCTCGCCCATCAGCTCGACGTGGGTCTCATCCTCGTCCATAGAGATCGGCTCCATGTCGGCGCAGGGCGTATACTCAGTGAGCCATTCTTCTTCCCGAGAGGTCATGACGGGCAGTTCGATCTGAGAAGCGGTCACTTCATAGCCGTCTTTGCAGTACAGGGTGGGGAAGGCTTCGGTCACGCGGACATTCAGATATGCGCCTTCGGTGTTCGGGACGTCGACTGCGCCGCAATCGATGGCAATTTCCTTTTCGCCATAGGGGGTGATGCCCGACAGGTCGAGCCGTCCCGAGGTGAGTGTCTTTCCGTCATGCATCAGCGTCCAGACGGCGCTGAAGCGGTCGAGCGTGCTGAACGCAAGAAGATTGCGTACCTTCAGGCGAATGATGTCCTCATCTCTGGCGATGAAATCAAACTTGATCGGCTCATAAATCTTTTTCAGTTCAATCAAGCCCGTGTGCGGCGTGCGATCCGGATAGTTGAGCGCGTCCACGCAGAAGCAGCCGTCGTTCGGGCGCTCACCGAAATCGCCGCCGTAAGCATAGTATTCTTCGCCGTTTTCGTTTTCCATCAGAATGCCATGATCCACCCATTCCCACACGCAGCCGCCGATCAGGCGATCATGCGCATACACAGTCTCCCAGTATTCCTTCAAAGAGCCGGGGCCAAGACCCATCGCATGAGCATATTCGCACATGAAGTACGGACGGGGATCTTCTTCTTCGCTTCGTACGCCCTCCTCCGCCAGTTTCTCAACGGCAGGATACATGACCGACTTGACATCGCTGACCCACTTTTTGGCATCATTGAGTTCGGCGTTTGCCCATTCGCCTTCATAGTGGATGGGAAGGGAGGAATCGATCTCCAGAATACGCTCGCGCATGGCAAAGTGGTTGCAGCCGAAGCCAGACTCGTTGCCCAGCGACCACATGATGATGGACGGATGATTGATGTCGCGCCGCACCATGCGCTCAGCGCGGTCAACATACGCCGCAGCCCACGTCGGGTCATTGGAGAGGATGTTGAAGCAGCCGTCAAAGCGCAGATGAGCGCAGCCGTGGCACTCAAGATCGGTCTCGTCGATCACATACAGACCGTACTTGTCGCACAGATCGAGCCAGCGGGGATCGTTGGGATAATGAGAGGTGCGCACAGTGTTGACGTTGCACATTTTCATCAGCTCGACATCGCGGAGCATGGACTCCATCGGGGTAACGTGACCCAGCTCGCAATGGGTGTCGTGGCGGTTGACGCCGCGGATTTTGACGGACACGCCGTTGACATACAACTGATGGTTCTTGAGTTCGATTTTCTTGAAGCCCACATCTACACGCTGCACTTCGATAACCTGATCGTCCTTTTCTAAAGAAATGAGCAGTGTATACAAATAGGGTGTTTCTGCCGTCCATTTTTTACAGTTCTTGACCACCTGACTCAGCGAAACGGATGTTGCTCCGTCACAAGCGAGGGTCAGCGGCATTTTCGTTCTGTTCATGCCTACACGACCTGCATTCAGCAGCTCGGCGCGCAGCGTCAGCTCTGCAGCCTCATCGCCGTAGTTGACCGCTTCGATTTCAATGTTCAGCGTGCCGTCGGTATAGGTTTCATCCAGCACGGGGCGTACAACGATATTGCGGATATGTGTTTTCGGCACGCCCAAGAGATAAACATCGCGGAAGATGCCTGAAAGTCTCCAGAAATCCTGATCCTCCAGATAAGTACCGTCTGACCACTTGTAAACCATTACCGCCAGCAGATTTTCGCCGCTGACCAGATGCGAGGTGATATTGAATTCGGAGGGCATATGTGCAACTTTTGAAAAGCCGACGAATTCTCCGTTTACCCATACATAGAAAGCGGAGTTCACACCGTCAAAGTTGAGGAACACTTCTCTGTCTGCCCACTTTTCAGGGATGGTGAAGGCGCGGCGATAGCAGCCGACCGGGTTTTCGTCCGGCACATAGGGCGGATCAAACGGAATAGGATAGTTTACATTGGTGTAGTGCGGAACGTCATAGCCGTGCATCTGCCAGTTGGAGGGAACGGGAAGAGTATCCCATCCGGCATCCAGACTGTAGTCAGGTTCCTGAAAGCCCTCGGGCACGATGCCGCTGCCGGCGTAGCAGAAATCCCACTCGCCGTTTAAAAGACGGTAGCAGTCGGACGCGCCGCGATCATTTCGTATAGCGCTGCGGACGTTGGAATAGGGAATAAGAGAAGCGCGTGGCTCTTCTCTGCCGATGTGCAGCAGATTCGGATTCTGCCAATCGGGGAGCTGTTTCATAATTTATAAGCCTCCTTGAATACAAATAAAGGACTTGTGCTTATCATATCATATTGTGCATTTTTGCGCAAGCGGCGTACAGAATCACGACGGCAAATGGAAAATTTCGCTTGAAAACGGCGGTATAATGTGTTAATGTATACTTAGAAGTATGCGCCGAAGCGGGCGCATCGCAGATATAAAATATGGAGGATATTACAGTATGGATATTCGCTATTCCTGCAATCAGAGAGATTTCAAGCGCTACACCACCGAAGAAGTCCGCAATGAATTCCTGATCGAAAACCTGTATGTTGCAAACGAAGTCGTAGGCGTTTACAGCCATGTTGACCGCATGGTAACGCTGGGCTGTATGCCCACCACCGAGGAAGTCAACCTCGAAAAGGGCATGGACGTATGGGCGACTTTCGGTGTGACCTACTTCCTGGAGCGCCGTGAAATGGGCATTTTCAACCTCGGCGGCGCAGGTGTCATCACCGTGGACGGCGTTGTGTACAACATGAATTATAAGGATTGCCTGTACATCACCCGCGGTGCAAAGGAAGTTCTCTTCAAGAGCAACTGCGCAGACAAGCCTGCCAAGTTCTACATGGTCTCCGCGCCCGCACACTGCTCTTATGAAAACCGCTATCTGACTTATGCCGATGCCGTCAAGCGTCCCCTCGGCGCGGTGGAGACCAGCAACAAGCGCACCATCTGCCAGTTCATTCATCCCTCCGTGCTGCCCACCTGCCAGCTGTCTATGGGCATGACCATGCTCGAAAGCGGCAGTGTATGGAACACCATGCCTGCTCATACCCATGAGCGCCGCATGGAGGTCTATACCTACTTTGAGATCCCCGAGGGCAACGTGGTATTTCACTTCATGGGCGAGCCCACCGAGACCCGTC
This sequence comes from uncultured Oscillospiraceae bacterium, assembly GCA_964649595.1. Taxonomy (GTDB): domain Bacteria; phylum Bacillota; class Clostridia; order Christensenellales; family Aristaeellaceae; genus RGIG2066. The sequence continues at coordinate 7,666 of CAZYQB010000030.1, forward strand.
ACATCGTCATGACCGAGGGTCAGGCAGTCATCAGCCCCTCCTGGTCGATCCACGCAGGCGCTGGCACCAGCAACTACACCTTCATCTGGGCAATGGGTGGTGAGAATCAGGCGTTCGACGATATGGACAACCTCGCAACCACTTCTCTGCGCTAAAAGACAAATAGTATTTCGAGTGTTGAACAAGGCATGAAAAAAGCCGTCTGCATGAAAAGCTTTTGTGCAGGCGGCAATTTTATATAAATTTCGGCGTGTTTATGGAACTAATATAGCGCACGTCCGTCTGAATGGATGAGTGTAAAAACAGAAAGGATGTTATCTCAATGAATCGCAAGGTACTCTCCATTTTTGCGCTGGTGTTGGTGCTCGCGCTGACCATGCTGGCAGGCTGCCAGAAGGCTCCGGAAAACAGCAGCAACGCCGCTGATCCTGCAGACGTTGTTGCTTTGGTCAAGGACAAGTTCCTCTCCGATAACGCCGACAACCTGCCCGGCTTTATGGAACTGGACGATGAAATGCTCAAGGACTTCTACGGCATGGATCCCGAGTGGCTGACTGCCTATTCCTGCAACATCCCCATGATGAATGTGCACGCTACCGAGTTCTTCGTGGCGCACGTTAAGGACGGTCAGATGGACAATGTGAAGGCTGCTCTGGAAGCCCGTCAGGCTTCCTTGGATGCCACCTGGTCGATGTATCTGCCTGCTCAGTATGAGCTGGTCAAGAACAGCGTGACCGAAGTCAGCGGCAATTACATTCTGTTCGCTGTTACCGAGCACACCGACAGCATCAAGACCATCTTCGCAGATGCGACTAAGTAAAGCTCTCTTTCCATACGAAACAGCCCCGATCGATGCGGTATAAAATCGCATCGGTCGGGGCTGCGGTTTTACTGAAAGGGGATTAGGGTTAATCAATCCTGAGGAGTATCCAGCGAATCGACATAGGCAAAGCTGCTGACTACTTTTTTCAGAGCTTCTTCTGCGGCGCTCTCGGCAGCGGGCAGATAGTCTCCTTTCTGCCAAAGCACGCGCTCGCCGTCCGAGCCGAGCAGTACGATGCGGGTGTAGGGATGACTCATTTCGCTGCCCTGCGGATCATAACGTCCGTATTTGTCGTAGGATTCATCGGTGGTGATTATAAATTCATGCGGGCGATTGTTGGATAGTATACGTTTATCCTTTTGCTGATAAAGCGAATATCCCGGCTGAATGTAGAGCGTGTCCTCATCCTCGAAGTATATGTCGGTATCTAAAAAGGGATTGCTCATATGCCAGCGCGAGGTGTGAAAATGGTTGACGAATACATCATCATCCGTATACTGAAGGATCAGATAGATGCTGCCGTCCGACAGGCGGCTGATGGTGCTTGTGATCGGCTCGATGCGCGCAGGCTGCGGCCAGTGCTGATAAAACGAGTATTCGTCGTATGCGAAATAGGCGATGGGTGCTATTACAATCAGTGCAATCAGTACGATAATCAGTATGCGCTGCGTCCGTATGCGCTTCTGGAATGAGGCATAGCTCTTTTTGGCATTTTGCCGTGTGGTGATGATTTGGACACTCTTGTTCATTGCCTCATACATGGCGCGGCAGCTTTCGCAGGAGGCGAGATGTTCTTCCACATAAGCGCGGCTATCCTCGGTGCAGGTATTGTCGATATACAGCGGCAGCAGATCCTGGACAATTTCACAGGGAGTCATCGTATGCTCCTCCTTTCCTAAATAATACATTATTCTGAAGCAGATTCGGTGTTCACGGGAATCAGCTCACCGCTACTGATGATGTCCTGAAGGAAACGCTCCATGGATTCATCGGCGGCGGGAATCTCGTCGCCCTCTTGCCATATGACGCGTTCGCCGTCCGGACCGTTTAGTATGATTTGGGTATGCGGATAATGCCAGCCGGTGTGATATTTGGAATATTCATATTTTTTCCATGATTCACTGGTGATGATCACAAACTCAAAGCCTTCGGCGCCTCTGTTTCTGAACTTCGAGCTAAAGAAGTGCCGGGGAATGTAGCCTAGCTGGATATAATGAATTGTTTCATCGTAGACACCGCCGGTTTCATAGCAGGAGGTTACACGCACATTCTCATCGGTATATTTGAGGGAGACATAGATGCTGCCGTCCGACAGGCGGCAGACGGTGCTTTCGATGGGCTCGACGGGAACGGGGTTAAAGTTATACATATAGAGATCGATTTGCAGATATGCCGCAATGCACAGCGGCACAAGCACGATCAGTGCGATCAGCGAGATCAGTATGCGCTTGAGTCTCATGTACCGCCTGAAAACGGCAAAATCCTTTGGAATATGCGGCTGCGCCGCAGATGCCTGAATGTGCTGACTCAACGCTTCGCGCATAGCGCGGCATTCGGCGCATTCGGCAAGATGCTGCTCTATATACTCCCGGCTCCCTTCGCTGCATATATCCTCTACATACAGCGGCAGCAGATCCTGAACGATTTTGCAGGAACCCATTTATTTTCCCTCCTTTTCTTCGATGGTCTTGAGTACTTTCAGCTTTGCCCGATGATAGGTCACGCGTGCCCATGAAGCGCTTTTTCCAAACAGATCCCCAATGGTGGAAAAATCCTGTTCGCCGCAGGTGCGAAGCAGAAATATCTCCTTGGAGGCTTCATCCAGCAGGTGCGCGGCTTTGAGCACCTCCATTGCGCTTTCTCCGGTCAAAAGGCTGTCGGACAGATCGCTTGATCGCTCGTCGGCGCGTTCCTTTTCGGACAGCGGAGAGAATCGCTTTCGCCTTCTATATTCGGAAATATAGGCATTTTTCGCGATCTGGCACAGCCACGTTTCCAGTCGGCAGTCCCCCTTGAACGAGTGGATCGACTTGAGCGCGCGGTAGAAGGTGTCCTGTGTCAGTTCCTCGGCAAGATGTGGATCGCTGCACTGCTTGAGCAGGAATGTATATACAATCGGAAAAAACGTTTCATATATTTGCTGAAAGTTCATCTCTCTCACCTCCTTTACACCAATATGACGCGCAAAAGTGCAAAGCGTTACAGTATATCTGAAAGAAAATTCAAAAAATGATTTTATTGGACTATATCATCAGTTTATGAGTGGAATAAATGATAAAAGCCTTCCCTTCAAGGGAAAGCCATTGAACACCGACCTCATTCTGATGTCAGTGCTTCATTCGGTGTCTTTCAGCACGCGGTAATTCTCAAACAAAAATTCCACCTTGCCATCCACTTTTTCGGTGTGATAGTGACCGCAGAACCACTTTTTGTAGATGAGTTTCTCTTCGATTTCGTTGAGCCATATTTCGGTGGATTTATCGATGGTGCGCGGATCGATACCTGCCAAGAATACCTCCACCGGCTCGTAGGTAACGGGCGCGGTGTGGGTGAGCACGACGTCTATATTCCACTGAGATTTTTCAAGCTGCTGCTCGACATATTCGCGAATGGAGGGAGAGGGCTGCTCGTCATACCACCACTTGTCGCGGCGATGGATGCGATACCACTTGTCTACGCTGTATGCGCCGCCGATGACGATGGTCTTGAGCCCATCCAGATCATAGATTTCTCCGTCCTTTGCAAACAGTATGTCGGGATACATTTCTTCCCGATACACTACGCCGCCGCGCCATGTATGCTCGAAATAGGAGGGGATGGTAGTCGGGCGCTGCTCGTGGTTGCCATGGATGCAAAACACGGTGATCGGCAGCGCAGATACATACATCTTCTTTTTATGGTCGGTCAAACCGCCATGATAGTTGAAGGCGGCATCGCCCAGAATGATGAGTATGTCGTCTTTGGTGGTGTGGTTTGAGGCGCAGAATGTTTCAAGGCGAGAAAAGTCGCCATGTGTATCGCCGGTCAGATAGATCATGTATATCCCTCCGCTTAGATGGTGTGAATTTGGAAGAAAATAGAAAACTCCCTTGTTCTCCTATGACGAAGAACAAGGGAACCGGGTTGCATAAAGAAGAAAATGTTTTCTTCTGATAAATATATCGATCAATTCATCATGCAGCCGCCGCGGGTGGGACCTTGCATACCGGAGACATAACGGGCGTTAAACTCCATGTTGATCTGACGGAGCTCCTTTTTGCCGTCGATGTATTCCTGATACATCTCCACCAGACCGGGTGCGCAGCCGTCGCAGGCGGATTCGATATTGCCGATCGATTCGGCTACGATCTGCTCGCGCTCCTCGCGGGTGGTATCCTTAATGAGAATGCTTTTCATTGTCGTGTACCTTTCTGAAAATCGATTCGTTGAGGTTGAAAACGGCGTAGGCTTCACATTCGACGGTGACTGCATCGATGTGTTTTATAGCAGGGTAAGTATGAACTCAAGCAGGCGGAGCAAACCAAAGGCGATTGTCACTGCGATTCCGATATGAAAGAATATTTCGTTTGCCGCCTTGTTTGCGTAGCACAGTTTCAGGCAGATGCCGAATTTCAGCGGATAGAGTAGAGGAAGCTTCTTTTTATTGAGTACATCCAGCGCCAGATGGGAGAGATATCCTACGGCGAAAGGAATCGCAAGCGCAGGATAGATCAAAAAGACGGCTGCGCTGTAGAGGATCACTGCGGTAAAGGAATGAGTAAACGCCCGGTGTGCGGAAAATACGCCCAGTACCCATAAAATCGCAAACGAGGCAAAGCCAACTATGGGCAGCAGTATGCCGTTTTGAAATATGCCGTCGCATATGCCCAGATGGAAAAATTTGTCCAGAATCAGCAGTATGAACGTGATGCCCATTGAAAAAAGCTGTACGTTCAGAGAATCATGGGAATCAGTGTCTAAAATGTCGATGTCGGCAAGCACGCCGCCGATCGATCCTCCGATCACCGAAAGAATGCATTCGCCGGCTGTCTGCGGCTGAGTGACCAGCAGCGATGCCGCAATGCCCATTGCCAGATGTGTTTTGCCCATCATAGTGGGGGTCCCTCCTGTACTTCTATCAGAAATTTCTGATGAATTGGATGATGAGGTGGTTAATTATTCTGTAATTCGCTTGCGCTCATATGAAGTGAAGCGCGCCGTTCTCCCATGCATCGAAGGTGCGCTTCATTCAAAATACCCATGGAATTGTATCAATTCCATGGGTATTTTGTAATGCCGGTGGCCGGACTCGAACCGGCATGGTTTCCCGCTTGATTTTGAGTCAAGTG
>CAZYQB010000031.1:0-12795 GCA_964649595.1 uncultured Oscillospiraceae bacterium
ATGATGTTCATTTTGCCTCCAGAATGCGCATTTTTTCACGCAGGATGGCACGGTTTTTGTCATCCATCTCGCACAGAGGCAGGCGATAGCCGCCTACGTTCATGCCCAGCATATTCATTGCTTCCTTAACGGGAATCGGGTTGACCTCGATGAACAGCGCATTGATGAGGTCCAGATACTTCAGCTGCAGATCCAGTGCGCGCTTGTGATCGCCTGAGAGATAGCTTGCGACGATGTCATGGCTTTCGCGGGGGCAGATGTTGGCAAATACGCTGATAACGCCCGAAGCGCCCAGCGACATCATGGGCACGATCATGTCATCGTTGCCGGAGAATAAAGCGAAGTCGTCGCGCACATAACGTGCGACCTGTGCAGCATAAGAGATGCTGCCGCTGGCTTCCTTGAGACCGACGATGTTCTTATGACGGCTCAGCGCTTCCACGCAGTCTACGCTCAGCGCGCAACCGGTGCGCCCGGGCACGTTGTAGAGGATCATGGGGATGTCCACCTGATCGGCGATCTCGGTGAAGTGGCGATACATACCCTTGGCGTTGGCCTTGTTATAGTAGGGCGTGATGACCAGAATGCCGTCTGCGCCCAGATCGCGATAGGTCTTAGACTTCATCAGCGCGGTTTCGGTGGAGTTGGAACCGGAGCCGGCAATGACTGGAATACGTCCGTTTACTGTATCGAGAACGGTGCGAACGACCAGATCGTCCTCCTCGTGGGTCATGGTGCTCGATTCGCCGGTGGTGCCCAGCGCAACGATGCCGTCGGTGCCGTTGTCGATATGCCATTGGCACAGTTCCTTGAGCTTTTCAACATTTACGCTGCCATCCTCATGAAAAGGAGTGACCAGCGCGACATAGCTTCCCTGAAACATTTTTGTATAGCCTCCTCGAATTCGGTGAAGAAACCGATTGATGAAAAATCGATTAGATTCATCAGCATAGGATGTGCATAATCATATCAAAGATATTCGGTAAAATCAATGTCCTATGGAGAAAAAATTGTCGTATGATGCAGAAAAATATTATTTTTGACAATGAGATGCTCTTGCGGTATACTCTTAACAGATAAGTTGCGAAAGAATCATAAAATATTCTGCTCATTGAAAAAAGACAGTAAATCAAGGGAGAGGAAAATATGGAAAAGCTGCTGAAAGAACTCAGAGTCTATCGGCGTGATCTGCACCGGATTCCGGAGATCATGTTTGAGCTTCCAAAGACGCGCGCATATATATTGGAAGCGCTGAAAAAAACGAGGGCGTATGTGGAACTGACCGAAAAGGGCGGCGTGATCGCTTTTTTCGATAATGGCGCGGAGTATTCGATGGCGTTTCGTGCGGATATGGACGCGCTGACGATCACCGAGCAGACGGGCGTGGAATTTGCATCAGAGCATGAAGGGCGGATGCACGCCTGCGGACATGATGCGCATATGGCGATGCTGCTTGCGCTGTGCGGCTGGGTGAACGAAAATGCGGAGCAGCTTCATTGCAACGTGATGGCGGTATTTCAGCCGGCGGAGGAAAACGGCGGCGGTGCGGAGCACATTGCGCGAAGCGGCGTTTTTGAAAAGTATAATGTGCGCGGCATCTACGCGCTGCACGTTGATCCGATGTTTGCCGAAGGCGTGATTGCCACGCGCCCCGGCGCATTCATGGCGAAATCCTCTGAGGTAACGATCACCGTGCGCGGCAAGGCATCCCATGCTGCAGAATGGAAGAACGGCATCGATTCGATGGAAGCGGCAGCGGAGCTGTATCTGAATCTGCTGCGGATGGAGCGTTCTATTGCTGCGGATGTGCCGAGACTGCTTAAATTCGGCACGATGAAGTCGGGCACGGCACAGAATGTCATCTCTGATAAGACGGTCATGTGCGGTACGATGCGCGCTTTCAGCATGGATACCTTCAATTGGATGAAGGAGCAGACGTATAAGCTGGCAAAGGCGTGTGAGGAAAAATTCGGCGTGCGCGTGGAGATCGATATTCCGGGGGGGTATCCTCCGCTGATTAATAGCGATATACTGTATGAAAAGGCACGCGATGCGCTGAAAAAGTTTGACTTCTATACTATGTCAAAGCCGGAAATGCTGGCGGAGGACTTTGCGTTTTATCTTGAAGCGGTGCCTGCGCTGATGATGAAGGTGGGCGTGGGCGGCAGTGCAAAGCTGCATTCGCCGCAGTTGATGTTTGATGAGGCGCCGCTTCTGCAGGGCGTGAAGGCGCTGATCTATCTGGCGATCTGCGGCTGAAGATGACGCATAGATAACCATAAACGTGAAGCATTGCGCAGAAAAATCAGTTTTTTACCTGTTATACGGTGTTTTCTATACAGATTCTAATTTTTGGGTATAGTCAAGACTTGGAATGCTGTGATATTCTATTATCAGTGATTGAAGGATATTTGTTTGCTGCGGTCTAACGTGCAAGCTGCAGTGGATTTGGAAACGAAGGAGGAAGCGATATGCTCAACGAACTGAAGAAGATCAATATTCTCTGGGGAACCGCATTTGTGCTGATCGGTCTTTTGATGTGCATCTGGCCGACGGGACTGACCAGTCTGATGTGTATCGTTGCGGGCATTGCGCTGCTCATTGGCGGAGCATGGCGCATTTATGGTTATTTCAAGAAAGGCTATTTTGCCAATGATGAAGTCTCATTTGAAATTCGACTGAGTCTGATTACGGCGGTGATGGAACTGGCGCTGGGCGTGGTGCTGACCTTCAGTCATCGATCGATCTCCAATCTGGTACCCATCATTCTCGGCGTGATGGTGATCGTCAACGGCGTTTTTCAGGTGCAGACTGCTTTTCAGCTCAACGAGCTCAAGTATAAAGGTTGGTGGCATCATCTGGTAGTCGTAGGGGTCTGCTGCGTGGCTGCGATCGTGATGATGTTCAATTTGTTCGGCAATATGGTGGTGTCGATTGTGATCGGCGCGGCATTCTTTATGGAGGGTATTCTGGAACTGTATACGGTGTTGTATCTCAACGATAAGCTGAAAAAGCTCGGTCTGATACAGACCGAAAAGGAGATGTAAAACAATGAAGGTGTTAGTGCTTTCCTGCAATACCGGCGGCGGTCATAATACGGCTGCCCGGGCGGTTATTGAAGAATTTCAGCGGCGCGGCGTGGAATGTGAAATGTGTGATGCACTGGCGTTTGCCAGTGAACGGACTTCGCGCGTGGTCAGCAATACCTACATCCGCATGGCGACCGATGCCCCCAAGGTGTTTGGCAAAATCTATCAGGCGGGTGAGGCGATCAGCAATCCCTATATCAAATCGCCTGTGTATATTGCGAATATGACCTATGCCAAAAGGTTGGCAAAGTACATTCGTGAAAACGGCTTTAATGCGGTGTTGACCTCGCATCTTTTCCCGGCGCAGGCGCTGACGCATCTGAAAAAGCATGAGCGCATTGACGCAAAGACCTATTTCATTGCAACCGACTATACCTGCTATCCGTTTATTGAAGAAACGGATATGGATATGTACTTCGTGGCTCACTCGGCGATGATGGAGGAATATATCTCCCGTGATGTAGCGCCCGAAAAGCTTCAGCCTACGGGTATTCCGATTTCCGACCGATTTAAGGATCATCCCGGCAAGAAGGAAGCGCGTGAGAAGCTGGGGATCGATAGCGATAAGAAGCTGTTTCTTATTATGACCGGCAGCATGGGTGCAGGTTTTGTCGCTCCGGTGGTAGAAACGATCATAAAGGGCGGAAATGAAAATACACTGGTGTACGTCATGACCGGACGAAATGCTGACATGAAGGCGGAAATCGATGCCATGCATGAGAAGGACGAGCGTATTACTGCCGTTTCGTTTACTACGGAGGTTTCGCTTTACATGAGTGCGGCGGATGTGCTGATGACCAAGCCCGGCGGTTTGAGCACCACGGAGGCAGCGGTCGCACAGATTCCGCTGGTGCTCAGCGCGCCCATTCCCGGCTGTGAGACTGCAAATGCCCAGTTCTTTGAGGAAAAAGGTCTGGCGGTTTGTGTAAAGGATGAAGAAGCAGCGGCTCATGCGGCGCTCTGGCTGGCGGCAGATGACAAAAAGAGTGCAGATATGGTGCGTGCTCAGGCGAGCATCATCAATCCAAATGCTGCGTCGGATATCTGTGACATGGTCATGGAGAGCGCGGGGCAGTAAACAATGAATGGAATGTATGCGCTGTTTGCATTGGTGGGTTATCTGCTGGGCGGTGTTTTATTCAGCTATCATCTGCCGATGAGGATCAAGGGAATCGATGTTACAGCAGTTAGTGAGGATCAAAATCCTGGAACGGCAAATGCTGTGAAATTTTCAGGCGTGTCGATCGGGCTTGTATGTCTTGCACTGGATCTGCTCAAGGGATTTCTTCCGGTGCGTGCAGGACTACTCTGTTTGAACGTGGAAAGTGCGCTGTTTGCCTGTGTAATGATCGCGCCTGTGTTGGGTCATGCTACTGCGCCGTTTTATAAAAAGATTCGCGGCGGCAAAGCGATTGCAGTCAGCTTCGGCGTACTGTTGGCGCTGACATCCGTTTCGAGGGCATTTTGGGTGCTGGCTGTACTATATATCTTTTTCTCGATAGTAATGGTCATTCGTCCTAATGAACGACGCACGGTCGTGGTATTTGCAATGCTTGCGCTTTGGGCATTCGTTACGCAGTTGAAAAAAAGGATGTCAATTGCACTTGGATGTATTATGATCTCAAGTGTAGTCATGTGGAAAAACGGACATCAGATAGCACAAGAGTAGAACGAAAGTAAGTATTCGGAATCAGCCCCAAGTGAGTTGTCTTGTCAGGTAAGGCTCACTTGGGGCTGATTCCGTGAGAAAACAAACATCCGGCAATCACAACAGTCTGTGATCGCCGGATATCGTTAGTGTGCTGCAAATCGCACAGGGTACTCACCGCTTTGCCCGGAAAACAATCGCTGTGCGCCAGCTTGCGCTCATGAAGAAGTGTATCAGTAATAAGTAATGAACTTTGCTCGATGCTGGTTCAATGTTTTTCAAGGAGTTAAAGGGTTTTATTACTGCTTTGCGATTGGTCGATCAGTTTTCCTGCATCATATCTATGGTTTCAGACGACCAGCATAGAACTTACGAAAAAGGGGATACAGCTGATGCGCTGACCTGTTACAGCATCTGAAGCGGTTTATCCTGATCTGTTTGATATTCCGGTCGAAGATGTTTGTGGTTTCGCCTATGCTTTATATATGCAACGGGCGAAGCGGAGAGCAGTCTTGGAGAAGTATGTTTCTGATTGAATTTGCTCTGATCGTGTTTTTATCTCCTGACAGTACAACGGTATCGCCCCCTTGCTTTTATAAATAATGCCGGAAAATGAAACAACAAAACTGCATCGCCACCTTAATCACTGATATTGATGCTTGCTCGTCGTCTGTACTTTTCCTTCATCTGTTTGTATGATATCATAGAAAAACAGGTTTGTCAACAATTATTTTTCGTATTCTTTCCGAAAAATCAAAGAGAAATTACTGTTGAGTTTACGAATGGTACATGGTGATGCGATCAAAGTGCATTGCAAAACGCGCTCGTTTAATTGGAAAATATATTCCTGAAATAGGAAAATAGGGCTATATTTTAACATAAGTGCGCTATAATAAAATGTATAATATGTAGGTTTGGCGGCGTACAGTGCACAATTACAACGGAAGGGGAATGAACATGGGCAAAGTATTTACCAGATCACAATGGAGGATATTCTTCGGCTGCTTCATAGCATATGCTGCGGCGTATGTAGCGCGTCTGAATCTGTCGGCGGCACTGCCGGACATGATGCAGAATATGCAGCTGACGGAAGCACAGGGCGGTATGTTTCAGACCGGATTTGCGCTGATCTATGCAGCAGGTCAGCTGGTCAACGGCTCTTTGGTGGACAAGATCAGCGCAAGAAGATATATTCTCTTCGGTACGCTGGCATCGGCGCTGTGCAATGTGCTGGTGGGCATCGGTCAGTCTTACGGTGTACTGTTGGCAGGTTGGTGCCTAAACGGCGTAGCTCAGTCCATGCTCTGGACGCCCATCGTCAAGTTGATGGCAACGTGGTTCCATGGCAAGGCGCGCGGCAGAGTCAGCTTTGGCATTTCGATGACGCTGATCGTAGGTCATCTGAGTGCATGGGCAATTTCGGGCTTTATGGCAGCTCTGTTCGGATGGCGTCTGTCCTTCCTCATTCCGGCGGCGGTAATCGGCACCATGGGCGTGCTGGCATTTATACTGCTGCGCGATAAGCCTACCGAAGCAGAGCTTTCCGAAGAAGCGCTCAAGGAAAAGGCGGAAAATCCGGAAGGTATCGAAACCGCGCAGGGCGAAGCCCAGGCGGATGCGAAGGTCGATCTCATGCCGATCAAGCAGATGCTCACCGGTACCGGTCTTTTGCTGGTGCTGCTGTGCTGCGTAGGCAACGGCTTTGTGCGCGACGGCGTTATTACTTGGGCGCCGACGATCATCAATTCGGTCAGCGCGGATGCTCCCGTAGGCGGTTCGGTTATTGTCTCGTTGATTATTCCGGTGCTGAATCTGATGGGCGTGCTGCTTGGACGCAAGCTGTACGGCAGATTGGGCAACAATGCTCGTCGCTGCGTGCAGGTGCTGATGATTACCAGCTCTGTGCTGGCGGCTCTGATCCTTGTCGGTTCCGGTTCGATGGTACTGTGTGCGCTGCTGCTGGGTTTGACCTGTGCAGCGACCTATGGTATTACTCCTATGATGACTACGCTTATCCCCATGGAATATGATCGTGCGGGTCGTGTCGGTCTGGTTGCCGGCGTGGTAGACTGCTTCATCTATCTGGGGGCTTCTCTGGCAGGTATTGCCACGGGCGCACTCAGCGAAGCGATGGGCGGATGGAGCGCGGTATTTATTGCATGGTGCATCGTTGCGGCAGTCAGCGCGGTGATGATTACGCTGTCGCTGCGCGGTCGCGCCCGACTGATGGATTGGGGTATGGATGAATGATCGCAGTCGTTGCAGGACTGCTTGTGAAGGAGGGACGGCTGCTGATCGCACGCCGTCCCTTCGGCACACATATGGCAGGCAAATGGGAATTTCCGGGCGGCAAGATCGAACGCGGTGAAACACCCGAGGTAGCGCTGGAAAGAGAGCTTTTTGAGGAATTGGGCATCCGCACGAAAACTGGGCGGATATATCATGCCGTAGCGCACAGCTATCCTGAAAAGGACGTGCTGGTGCTGTTTTATCGCAGTACGCTTGAGGGCGGTGAGCCGCGTGCCATCGAGGAAGCAGAGGTGCGCTGGATCGAAGAAAAGGAACTTGAAAACTTCGATTGGGCACAGGCGGACCAGCCGGTCATAGAACGTCTGCTCTCGGCAGGATTTGAATCGCTGAAATGACATTTCAGACGCAAAAATGTATTTTTCAGCGACAAAAATGTATAATTGAGCAGAAATCACTTTTCAACCTGCGGCGCATCCGCTATAATGGATATATACTTTAAAAAGAAGGAGGAGTGAAGGATGTTTCAGTATCTGGCAGGGCAGGCGCAGCTTTTGACGATGGAAACGGGCGAGATCATCGCGCTGAACTTTGTCTGGCTGATTCTGCTGATTATCGGCTTTACGCTCGCGGTAGTGGAGATGTATGTGCCCGGCTTCGGTTTTCCCGGAATTGCGGGCGGTATCTGTCTGATCGCAGGTATTGCGCTGTATGCCAAGAACGACATTGTGGCATGGCTGGTGATGACGGTGATCGTAGTGGCGCTTCTGTGCATAGCGCTGTCGATCTCCATCCGATCCGCAATGAAAGGACGACTGTCCAAGTCCGAACTGGTGCTCAAGGAGGTTTCGGTCTGCGAGGTGAGCGAGAATGATCTGAGCTACTATGTGGGCAAAATTGGCAGGGCAGCAACGGTGCTGCGTCCGGCAGGTATGGGAGAGTTTGAAGGCGTTAAGCTCAATGTTCTCTCCGACGGTGAGTTTATTGCTGAGGGCGTGATGCTGATTGTAACCCGTGTGGAGGGCAATCGCATCTTTGTGCGCCGAGCATAAACGCAGCAAAATCAGACAGCAGAAGGCGTATGGAAAACAATCGATTTATTTTAAGGAGGCTACATCATGGGTGATTTGGGAATTGGTCTGATGATGGTTGTTCTGGTAGTTGTTGTGATTGCACTGGTTGCATTTTTCAACTTTGTGCCGCTGAGCCTGTGGATTTCCGCAATGGCGTCCGGTGTACGCGTGAGTATTGGAACGCTGATCGGTATGCGCCTTCGCCATATCAAGCCCGCCCGCATCATTGAGCCGCTGATTAAGGCGACTAAGGCGGGTTTGAAGGTCAATATGAACGAAATGGAAGCTCATCTGTTGGCAGGCGGCAATGTGGATCGTGTGATTAATGCATTGATCTCTGCACAGAGTGCGCAGATCCCGCTGGAATTTGAAAGCTGCCGCGCTATCGACCTTGCAGGTCGTGACGTATTGCAGGCCGTTCAGATGAGCGTCAATCCCAAGGTTATCGAAACTCCGGTCGTTGCCGCTATTGCCAAGGACGGCATTGAACTGCGCGCAAAGGCTCGCGTTACCGTTCGCGCCAACATCGACCGCCTGGTCGGCGGCGCTGGTGAGGAGACTATCATCGCCCGCGTCGGTGAAGGCATCGTTACCACTGTTGGTTCTTCTCCCACGCACAAGGAGGTTCTGGAAAATCCTGATCTGATCAGCCGCACCGTGCTGAGCAAGGGTCTGGATGCCGGTACTGCATTTGAAATCCTCTCCATCGACATTGCAGACGTAGACGTTGGACGCAACGTAGGCGCACAGCTGCAGATGGATCAGGCGGAAGCTGATCGCCGTATCGCTCAGGCCAAGGCAGAGGAACGTCGCGCCATGGCAGTTGCTCAGGAGCAGGAAATGATTGCTGCCGTTCAGGAAATGCGTGCAAAGGTCGTAGAAGCGGAAGCTGAGGTGCCGCGCGCCATGGCAGCCGCGCTGCGTGACGGCAAGTTGGGCGTAATGGACTACTATCAGATGCAGAATGTGATCTCCGATACCAGAATGCGCGATGCGATCTCCGGCGTGGATAAGAGCCAGAACACCGATAGCGCGGCTGCAAAGCCCGTGAAGTAAGAAAAACGGGCTTTGAGAGAAAAGTGAATAGCGGAAAGGAGGGAGCTGATGGAGGAGCTTCTGGATCTGATCGTTACGATCGCCATGATCGTGGTGATAATTGCTAGAGTGACGAAAAAAAACAAGCAGTTTAAGCAGAATGCGCCCGGTCAAAGCGGAGCGCCTGCCGCCTCGACTGCTCCGGAAAGACCAGTCACTCAGAGCGTGAGACCTGTCATGCAGCCCACCGTTCAGCCGATTCAGCCCACGGTAAAGACGAATACGCCGCAGAGCAGCTTCTGGGGGCAGATGCTTGAAGTGCTTGAGGAGTTTGATGAGGGCGGCATTTTGAAGGAAACGAATGTCGGCAGACCTGCAAAAGCACAAAATGCGTCACCAAAGACGAGTAAAAATCATGCTGCTCCGGTCAATCTTGCCGAAGGCAGCAGCCGCGAATGTAAGCATGGATCACTCGGTGGTTCGATGCCTTATATTCACAGCGATGATTCGGGCGTCGTGCAGCAAAAGGTATCTGAAAAGGCAGAGGTGCAGAGTGTTCCGGTGTGCCGTCCTGCAATGACTGCGGAGGAAATGAGGAGGGCTGTCGTGATGGCGGAGATCCTTCAAAGACCGCAGGAACGCATGGCGCAGCAGGCGCGGAGGTGGACGCTGCGTTGATGCCGATTCGAATTGCCATCGCCGATGACGATGCCGCCATGCGCATGATTATGCGCAAGATCATTGCGAAGAACACAAATTATGAGCTGATCGGAGAGGCGCAGAACGGATGCGAGATGCTGGAACTGTTTGACCGGGAACATCCGCAGGCAGTGATATTGGATGTAGAAATGCCCGGAATGAACGGTGTGGAATGTGCGCGCGCCATACAGGATCGCGCACCGCTGACGATCATCATATTTGCTACCGCACATGAGCAGTATATGGGAGATGCCTTTGAGGTATATGCCTTTGACTATCTGCTCAAGCCGTTCAAGGTGAATCGCGTGCTGAAAACGCTGGGATTGATCGAATTGAGGCTCGGGCAGCAGCCGCAGCCGGTTTCAAAGATAAAGACATTTGTTCGGTCTGCACCGGAAAGGCTGATGCTGCGCCACAAAGAGGGACTGACCTTTGTGGATATTCAGGATATTGCGCTCATCCAGCGCGAGGATCGCATGACCACCATCCATACCGGCAGCGGAGAGAAATATATTACCAGTGATTCCTTGGGAGAACTGGAAGATCGGCTTCCGATGGATATATTTTTCCGCAGTCACAAGTCGTATATCATCAACATCAACCGTATTCAATCCATCACGCCATACGGTCGCTGGACATTCGTTGTGAAGATCCGCGGTACGCAGCAGGATGCGCTCATCACGCATGAACGGTTTGAAGAACTGGAGAAGATGTTCTCGTAAGTTTTCGGGACTAAGAAGAAGGGTGGATTCCTGCTCGGACTAATATTCGGGCAGGAATTTTTATTATGCAGAAGCCGGAGGTGATTTAATGATACAGGAAAAGCAGGTATCTTCTAGGCAGAAGCAGGGCGCACTTGTGCTGGGGATATTTATTATTGCTCTGAGTATCGTGATGATGGTCGTGATAGGTATATCTCTGTTTGGCGAGGATTCCCCGGAAGATCTGCTGCAGATATCGGTCAGTTTTTCTTCTTACGAAATCCGGAATCGCACGAAAAGCACATCTTATGATCTGCTTCTGATCTCGCAGGAGCATGAACTGCCGTTTAAGATGAATTTTTTTGACGGATATGATGGGATCATCCGACCCGAAGAATTGTGCAGCGGCAGTGTATATTCCTTGGAGGTTCTGCCTGCAAAGTCAAGCTATGTGATATACAGCTGTTATGATGAAGATGGGAATCTCATTATGACGAAGCGGCAGGCATATCTTGCAAGTCAGAAAACGGCGGGTATTATTGTTCTGTTTGCATCTGCTGCGTGTATCTGCGTTGGCGGGCTGTATATTGTCATTGCTTTCCGCCCTGAATGGCTTTCGGAGAAAATGCGAAAAAGTCTTATGGGTACTTGGGGAAGATGAATATAAAGGCGGCGTATCCGAAAAGGGTGCGCCGCCTTTGATGTGTCCGGCGGATGAACGCTTTTGCGGCTGCGCGCATAGGATAGTAGAAAACAGGAGGCAGAGAGGAGAAGGATATGAGTTTTTCGGAGTTGAGGATGAAAGAGGTCATCAACATCTGTGACGGTCGCAGAATGGGACGACCAATTGATTTGGTAATCACCGACAGCGCGTGCGTGGAGGCGATCGTCGTGCCCGGTGCGTACTCTATTAAGAATGTTATAAAAGGCGTGAGGGAAGGAATCGTCATTCCATGGAATCGTATACGGCGTATTGGCGATGACGTCATTTTGGTGGAATTGGATGCGAGTTTTTTTCAATAGTTGACAAATTGCACGAAATGATTGTTAAGGACTTGACAATTTCGTGTGTCTACGTTACAATGTATAAGAGGTTTGGTGTAGGAGGCTGCGTATATATGAAATGTATCTACTGCGGCTGTATGGCGAGCCGGGTGGTTGATTCCCGTTCAACGGATGACGGGGCTTCGATCCGTCGGCGTCGCGAATGCGAAGGCTGCGGGAAGCGTTTCACGACGTATGAAAAGGTGGACACCGTGCCGCTGATGGTCGTCAAGAAGGATCTCCGTCGTGAACCGTTCGACTCCGAAAAGCTGCGTGAGGGTATCATCAAGGCGTGTGAAAAGCGTCCGATCTCCATGGAGGAGATCAATAGCGCGGTCATGCGCATAGAGATGAAGGCTTATGCATCGGATCATTCTGAGCAGGAGATCACCAGTACGCGGCTTGGAGAGATGGTCATGGAGGAACTGAGAGAACTTGACGAGGTGGCTTATATCCGCTTTGCGTCGGTATATCGCCAGTTCAAAGATATTCAGACTTTCCGCGACGAACTCAACAGTCTGCTGGGTATGCGCTAAGTGCGCTGATTAAAAACAATTCAAAAGTAAAATCCGTTACATTAGAATTCAATTCGATTCATTGACAGCTCAATTCGATGAGTTAAATTCGGCGGCGGTATTCATTGACAAAGATACATATTCAATGCGTTTTTTGAAATATGGGTGCAAGCGGCTTGATTTGGGGATAAATTGATTTGGTCGATCATTGAATTAGAAGTCGATCATTGAATTAGAATAGAAAAAAATTAGGAAAAGAGGAGATTTCACATGGCAAACGAGCTCATTTTGGCTGTGGATGACGAGGCCCATATCCTTGAATTGCTGACCTTCAATCTGGAAGCCTCCGGATACCGGGTGGTCACCGCTTCCAATGGCGAAGATGCGGTTACCGTAAGCCAGCATGAGCGGCCTGCGATGATCCTGTTGGACATCATGCTGCCGGGCATCGACGGCGTTGAGGTATGCCGCCGACTCAAGAGCACCTCCACCACGTCGGACATTCCGATCATCATGCTGACCGCAAAGGGCGACGAAGTTGATAAGATTCTGGGTCTGGAAATGGGAGCAGATGATTACATTACCAAGCCCTTCTCCGTTCGTGAGCTGATCGCTCGCGTAAAGGCACTGCTGCGCCGCGCCGCACCTCAGAATGAGGAAGAAGGCATTCTGCACGTTGGCGGTCTGACTATCGATGTAGGTAACTACGAAGCATTCCGCAACGGCGAGAAGCTCTCTCTGACG
>CAZYQB010000032.1:0-5173 GCA_964649595.1 uncultured Oscillospiraceae bacterium
ACTTGCGATAGCGCACCGTTTCATAACCCCTTCGGTGCCTTTCGCTGAAAGGCGGTTTATACAAATGAAACTGATCGTATTTGATACCGAAGCCACCGCGCTTACGCCGGGGCAGCTGTGCCAGATATCTTATTTGATGATCGATGGGCAGACGATCGAGGGAAAGAATATGTTTCTGCGCGTGGAGGAGATGAGTGAAAGCGCATATAATGTGCATCACATGAGCGTGGAGCAGCTTGCTGAGCTGTCGCAGGGACAGGTGTTTGCTGATTGGGCGCAGGAGTTGATGGGGGATTTTTCGCAGGCAGATATGCTCATCGGGCACAATGTGTCGGCGGATGACCGGTATCTGCGCGTGGAATTTGAACGGCTCGGCATGAGGTTGGCAAAGAAAAAGACCTTTTGCACCATGAATTATTTTACCTATGTGCTCAAGCTTAAGCAGAGAGTGAACTGGAGCAGGCATCCAAAACCGCCCAAGCTGCAGGAATTGACCGAATACTATGGCTTGAGCGAAGAATATATCGCGCAGAAGGCGGCGGAGTGGTTCGGCGGCGGTCAGTCGGCGCATGACGCGCGATATGATGCCGCAGCAACCTATCTGTGCGTTGTTGAGGGAACGAAAAAGGGTGATCTCAAGGGCGTGCTGGACAAAGAGTGCATTGGAATATGAATAAAAGAGGTATGATGTGGGCAGACTGCACCTCAAGGAGGTGCGTGTGAATGCTTCATAAAGTGATTTCGCTGGACTGCGGTGTGCGCCAGCTTGCACAGGCGAGAGAGGCGGTAGGCTCGCTGCAGGGGGTCGTGGCGGCAGAGCTGATGACGGGCAGAAACGCTATCCGCGTCTGGCAGGGCGAGGAGCTGAGTGAAAGCGCGCTCAGGGCGGCGGTAAAGAGCTGCGGCGTGCAAAATATGCGGATCGATTGAGCCGCTTTGATCAAGGCGCAGATGTGCCGCGCAGGATAATTTTTCCACAGGCATTGATTTTGGGCGGCGTATTGGGTATAATGGATACAGGTACGACAGAAATCAATTCCCAAGGAGGATTATATCATGTCTGAAGAAAGAGAAATCATCGTATTCGTCGATGAGGATGACAACGAGATTGAAATGGAAGTATTCAACTACTTCTATTACAACGGCAAGGAATACGCCGTGATGGCAGAGCCGACCGAGTGCAACTGCCCCTCTCCCGAAGAGTGCACCTGCGATCCGGTAGAGATCATGTTCGCCGAGGTCGTTGCGGTGGAAGGCAGCGAAGAAGATGTTGAGTTCATCCCGGTAGAGGACGAGGATCTGGCAGACAAGCTGTTCGAGATCATCAGCACCGATGCTGCGGACGATATCGACGACTGAGTTTAACGCGCATATACACATCCCCAGCGACCCCGCGGCGCTGGGGATGTTGTGTATCGCTGTGGATTGACCATACAGCAGAAGGAGGCGTACTCATGAAGGGCGGATTTAAGGAGCAGATAAAGGAACTTTACAGAAAGACCCGCATTAGGGTGCGTATCGTGCTGCCCTCGCTTGCACGCGCGACCGCTTCGATACTCCGGGATGCGGCGCAGATCACGCTAGTCGGTGCGGCAGTGCTGCTTCTGTTTGAACTGCTGCAGGGCGTTGAAAGCGTGTCGGCGCTTATTGAGTTGGCAAAGCTGATGCTGGTGCTTCCTGCAGTGTGTGCGATGATTACCTATGCTGCGGATGCAAGCTGGGAAAGGCGTAAAGTCAGCTTGACCGACGCGGTGCATCTGGTGCGCATACGCATAAAGCAGGTACTTCTTACCGGTGCGGTGGTGTGGCTGATCGTGATGGCGGCGCGCAGCGTGCTGAACATGGCACTGACGATGGTTGTGGTGCTGTTGGGCAGCATATTTGCGCTGCTGAGCATGATCCCGCTGATTGGCGGTGTGTTTACCGCAGTGGGTGTGGCGGCACAGTGGCTGGTGGGGCTGTTTGTGGATTATGTGAGCCATGCGGCGCTGACCGTGGGTATGCTGGTGCTGATCGCCGACGGAATCAGCGGCAGAGCGCAGATGGATCGTGCCGTAAATGCGATCAAAAACGGCGGCAAGAAGCTCTGGGAGGCTTTTATACTGCTGTTTGGCGTGTGGGTAGCGGTCGGTGGTGTGGGTGCGCTGATTTCTCTGGCGCTGCCGGTGGTCGATAGCATCGTTTCGGCACTGCTTACGGTCTGCTCTACCGCTGCCGTCTGCGTGATCTATCTGCGTGAGCGCGACGGCGTAGATTTTAGATGAGGGCAAAAAATTGAATACAAAAGGGGGCTGTTGTACAACAGCCCCCTTTTGCGTTACGGCAACTTGCGCAGCGTGAGGATCTGCGGGATGAATACTCCGCCTTCGCAGAGCGTATACATTTCAACGGAAGCGTTATCAAGCGGCTCGTTGAGCGCGGTGCGCCGGATACTTCCGTCGGAAAGGATTTCCTCTGCCAGTACCCATTCGGTATCGGAAGGCAGCCATAGTTCATTCTCGGCACATATGGTGAACTGTTCGATGATCTGCGTGCCTTTCATGGCGAGGATGCGGACTTCGTTTGTTTGTGTGCGCTCCTTGATGTGCAGCTTCACCTCCACGGTGGAGAGGGTGCGGTTTCCCTCGGTATCGGAGGTGGTGTGGTTTTCGCTCAGCGTGATGCTCAGCCCGTCCAGATGACCGCCGTAGTTATTGCCGCAGTCTACTGCGTAAAGAGTGCCGTCCTCGCGCCGATAGACCTGCTCGACGATCAGGTAGGGTGTGGAGGAAAGCGTGTCGGTGCATACATACATGGTGGCTTCGATCAGCACGGTTTCGGATCGCTCCTTGTCGGTGTCCACCGTGTTGAAGTGCTGATTGAGAGAGGTGAACCAGCTGCCCAAGTTGATGCCCATGACCGGCTCTCCGGTTTCGGTCTGACTGATGTCAAGGTAAAGGGGTTCACCATCTACCTCATGTGGAATGCTGCGGTCAACGTAGTCTTCGTCGCTTGAATGGTTGAATACAAACTCCGGCTGAAGCTGTACTGAAATGCCTACGAATTGATCTGCGCTGACCGATTGCTCTTCTACGGCAAGCTGACAGCCGCCTAAAAGAGAGAGTATATACAGTATTATCGCAATTACTGCCCAGCGGATGAAATATTTGAGTTTACCGTTCATCGTTTTCATCGTTTTCTTCCTCCAGTTCTCCGTCGAAGTGAAGTATGTCGCCCACATCGCAGCCTAAGAAGTAGCATATGCGGTTGAGCGTATGAAAGCGCACGCCCTTTGCCCGCCCGCTGCGCAGGACGGACATATTCGCCTCCGTGATGCCCACCTTTTCGCAAAGCTGCTTGGAGGTCATACCGCGTGTCTTCAAAAGCGTGTCCAGATTGATTTGGATGCCCATAGATATTCCTCCTGCGTGCTCAGATCATCAGATCGTTTTCGCGCTGGATGCGGCAGGCGGCAGACAGGCATCTTGCCAGCAGCATGGTGCCGCAGGAAAATGCCATTTCGGTAAGCGGCAGCGTGAGTGTGATCGACAGATCAGTGAGAAATCTGCCCAACAGCATGGCGGCGGCGTTGCGTGCAGCCATGCACAGCAGTGTTGAGATCAGCGTATGCTTTGCCCACAGTGCAAGATCGGTAGAGGCGGCTTCAGTTTCCTGCCGGAAGCCATATTCGCCGAAGGCGCCGCACAGTGTGCAGGCATGGTGCAGCGTGATGACCATAAACAGGTCAGGGGTCAGGTCGATGATGGTCAGCAGAAGCTGCGCCCATGCATCTGAGGCGGAGAAAAACTGTGCAGAATCGTAAAAAGCAGGGGAGAGGATGTATACCTGCGAGGTGATCGGGGGAATACTTTGGATGCTTTGAGTCAGCACATAGCCCGCAGATGCCGCAATCAGCACCATGATGCCGCGCAGCAGCAGTTTCATGCCGCATAGCAGTCTGCCCGGCTGATCGCTCTTGCTCAGATCGTCTGACAGCCGCACCAGTATGCAGGCGGTCAGCAGCGAGAGCAGCGTCAGCGCAGGGGTCATGCCTTGAAGAGAGGCATCGGTCGATGCGGCAAGCACGGGATGTACGCAGAGGGACGGATTTACCAGCAGGTACAGGCAGACAAATACGCATACGCCGGTCAGGGGAAAGAGCAGATCACTTTTGCGGCGGCGCTTTCGGATAGAGCGCCTATGCGCAGGCAGCAGACACAGCAGCGGCAGCAGCGACAGGACGAGCATGACTGCCCATGCCGCGGCATTGCCCTGCGCACCCGACAGCGACCATGCTCTGAGCCGCTGCCCCAGCAGTGTCCATGGGCGCAGCAGCAGCATGAGCAGATTTTGCATCAGGTCGGTATCTGTCTGACGGTTGACGCAGGCGATCAGTATGCCTGCCGCAAAGGCGCATACTACCGTCAGACAGGGTCTATAAAGGGCGGCGTGGGCTTTTTTGTTCATAAAAATGACCTCCTTGTGTTGCGGAAATGCCCTTTGGATTATCGCTAAACGATAATTTATAAACTCATCATACCATGCGTATTATCGTTTGTCAATAATTTTTTGAAGGCGAAGGAGCATAAAGAGGCATATATGAATAAAAAAAGAATATTTTATGCCTAAAATGTAAAAAGGGCGTGCAAAAAGCGGCAATATGTGCTATACTTAGAGCAATGCTTTTGAAAGAGGTGTTTTTAAAGATGAACAAAAAGACGTATCTGGTTACCTGCATTTTGCTGGCGGTTGTGCTGGTAGCGGTATTTACAGTTGGAATGATCCGTATCAAGGCACTTGAAGGCGAACTGGAAGTCGCAAACGCAGTTCTGGCTGATGCAAACGCCGCCGTTCAGCAGCGTGCCGAAATGGAAGCCAAGCTCAATGAATCCGAAACCTATGTGGGCGCGATCCGCACTGAGCGCGACGCGGTGAATACGCTGCTGTCTACCATCCAGACCGAGCGTGACTCTGCCAACACTTCCATGACTGCTGCGCAGACTGAGCGCGACGCGGCGCTTGCCATTGCCGATGCGGTCAAGGTAGAGCGCGACATCCTCAACACTCGTCTGGACGAGGCGCTTGTCCGCATCGCTGAGCTGGAAGCAGAGATCGAAGCGCTGAAGAACGGTGAAGTCATCGAGGGCGAGGACACCGTCGAGGGTGAAGACGTCGTCGAAGGCGAGGATACCGT
>CAZYQB010000032.1:5273-12741 GCA_964649595.1 uncultured Oscillospiraceae bacterium
TCGAGGGCGAGGACACCGTCGAGGGTGAAGACGTCGTCGAAGGCGAGGATACCGTCGATGGCGAAGATGTCGTCGAAGGTGAGGATACCGTCGAGGGCGAAGATGTCGTCGAAGGTGAGGACACCGTTGAAGGCGAAGATGCCGTCGAGGGCGAAGAGACTGCTGACGATGAGGCTGATGCTCCTGTAACTCCGGGTCACTAAGCGTACAAAAACTCCTTATCCAAATGATGCTCGTTATTTGGACAAGGAGTTTTTTGCAAATATCGCGGCAGCTTTGTAATGAGAAACATTGGAGGATGCGATGAAAAAGAATCTGAGTATAATGGCTTTTTGGATGATCGCACTGCTTTTACTGTGCATCGGGTTTGTAAACGGAAAAGCTGCATATGCTGAATCGGTTTCCGAAAATGAAATTCAGGCGCAGCTGGGCATATTCAATTTTGATGAACTGACCAATGTTTCCGAAGTGGAAACATCAAAGGACGGAAATTATCAGAGCTTTGATGTGTATTTTGAATCCGGCGTATATTACGGCGGCAGCGATGGTTATGTGGATGAGTGGCTCACGAGCGACGGCATCGTGGCGGAGATCGAGATCGATATGGACGGCGATCAGCAGGATGAATATGTTGCACTGTATGTCAAGCCGGTGTGGGAATATGGATATCGGTATGATGAATTTCGAATCGTGATCTGTGAAGCGGAAAACGGGAAATATGTCAAAAAAGCTGATTTCGAGTGTTCCTTCGATATGTATGGATTCGGAGAGAGACGATATGTGAAAATCGTCAGCTGTGATGAAGGGGCTCTTATCGTATCGGGAGAAGACGATGCGCCCAATATTAGCATGAGCGTGTTCTCATATGACGGGCAGAAGGCGTATGTTGAACTGATTGCGTGTTTTTCTCCGTATGCGCTCAATAATGAGTATGATTATGAATTTGGCTATTCATATGCGCTGAAAAGCAGATTTTCCGCAGAAAAGTTTGCAGATCTGTATGCAGCCTGCAGAGAAAGCCAATATGATCGATCAAAGCTGGAAAAACTGCTTCCACTGAATGACAATAATTTTGTCAGTTAGAAATCGGGCAGCATTGAAAAATGCGTCCAGTTTGCACGCGATTGCGGTGTTTGGGCGGAATTTGACAATGATGTTATAAAGATAGCGGACAGCATCGACTTTGCGGAGTCCTCAGAGAAAAGCAAGAACAGAAATTATTTCAATCAGATGCGCTTTTATACATCGCTCGACCATGTCGGCGGCACGGCATCATTGACCGGTCAAGAAAACAAGACCGACAGCAATAAAACGGACAACGATCAAAGTACATCCGGCGCGGTATATGTTCACGGCAGTTCTAATCTTCGCTCCGGTCCCGGGCTGAGTTACGGTACGGTAAGCAGCGTAGCGGATGGAAAAACATTAGTATGGCTGGGCGAAGTGAGTGTGGATGATCGAGGCGTAATGTGGTATAAGGTACTCAGAAACAATGGCGAGGCGGCTTGGATCTCGTCGCGCTATTCGGAACTGAAAACTTCGGATGGATCGGAGCCGGAAATTCCCTTCGGAAAATTGATGAAGGGCAACAAGGGCGAAAGAGTGCTTGAGCTTCAGACGATGCTCAAGGAACTGGGCTATCACACCGGAAGCTGTGACGGAGACTATGGCAGCGGAACGGAAAAGTCGGTAAAGGCTTTTCAGGAGGCATTTAAAGAAAAGGCGGGCTTGATCGTCACCGGCGAGGTGGATGAGGCAACGTGGAATGCCATCAAGGAGGCGCTGGAGCCGGAGAAAGTTGAGGAAGAGATAGGGGATATATCATTTGAAGAGATATTAGAAGAAATTACAGAAGGGGAAGAATATCCCAATACTGCCTATATCTCGCAGATAAATCGGACGGCGTTGGACCGCTGGCTGAACAATAAAGATGAAAATTACAGCCATAACAGCGGTTATATGCTTCTTGAACAAACGCTGGATGCCAATTCAAATGGCGTGTGGACAGCAGTGGCAGATAATATGTTCTCCTATGCGTTCGACTTCCTGCATCTTCTGTTGGATTCGTACAGCGGAAATGCTGCGGGCGGCGTATCTGGGGCATTGGATCTGAGCGTGAGCTTCGGACTTGAATTTTATGATGCCGAAGCGATCGAACGGATGCTGATTGAAACGTATGCTGAATATATGGCAGATATGCAGCAGGAAGCGCAGGCGGCTCAGGACCAGTATAATGCGAATCTGAATCTGTACAGGGCATATATGAAGGTTAAGGAACTGTATGAAGCGGGAGATTTTGTACTAAAGACAGCGGAGCCGGGTGATACTGCAGTGCGCACGGTGAAGTTCATGATTCAGGAGGATTTGTCGCTGAGGGATATGGCGTATCTATCACTAGACAGGAGCGAAGCAATGTCTCGTGCCATCAGTGCCTGCCTGACAGAGGGCAATGTGCAGGCGGGAGAGATTGAAGCGCTTAATGAGATGATAAATAAATACAATAAGTACCATGAGAGCGCAGTGCAGCTGAGGGAGTCGGGCATTGGAGATAAGCTGAGCCAATGGGGATATGCTTTGGACGCTTTGTCGCTGGTGAACAGCTCGCTGGCGCTTTGCGAGAAGTATGGCTATGAAGCGGAACGCTATGCCGGAATGATCGGCTTTATGGCATATAGCTCTGCCGAATATCTTGCTATGCTGGATGAGTGGGCACAGGCGGCAGAGGAAATGGGAGCCGGAAAATACGCGGATGCGATTGAACAGTTCAGAAAAGATTTTGAGATTATCACGCGCCAACAGGTAGAGAAGCTGATTATGAACAATGCCGGACAGGAGAGCATGGATGAGGTCGTGGATGTGCTCAACGCCACTGCCGCAGTCGTTGGAGATACAGTTGAAGTGTATCGAAAATCCAAGGGTATTGCCACGACTCAAACATTCAGCTGGTCATTGGTCAGCCGTACCGCCGAAACCATGATCCGCGATGCAATGGAGTGGGATGAGAAGGCTGAGCTGATGGAAAAAATGGTCTATTGCCGAAATCTCAAGGAAACTTTGGCATCGAGTCTGCAAAAGCAGCTGTCGGAATTTGATGCAATGGCGGATGGGGAAGCAAAGGAAGAAAAGGCGGCGGTCATTATAGCAGGTCTCAAATATATGAAGAGCCTGAAGTATCATGGGGAATGCTTGGCGCTGAATCTGTGCGAGCTGCTTACCGAAGCGGGAAACTATATGCAGTCCGATTATCAGCTTGTCGCAAAAATCAACGGTACATGGGCAGTAATTGGCGGCGTGGTGCAGCCTGCTGACGGAGGTTATTATACGGATACGCCGCTTGATCTGGTTCAGATGGAAGGGCTCGAATATGGCTATATCAAGAATGGAAACATCACTATGATGAATGCCGGAGATAATGGCGTGTTCTGGCGCCTTGCACATCGTCAGGTGTGGATCGAATGGGTTCCGACCATGACAGATGCTTTGATGGATGAGATGATTATGACAACCGAGGAAATGCTGGAAGATCAGGAGATGAAAGCACGGATCAATGAAAGAAAACGTCAGGAAAATGCCCAGATGCCTGAGCATATCGAATACTGGGAGAAATATGTGGAAGATTTTTCGATTCCTGCGATCGAGTGGATTGAATGATAGATTATGAGAAGCATTTTTCTTTCTGCTTGACAGAATCGCTTCATTTTCATATAATAATATGCAAATGGCGATGAAGGGAATAAGATGCTTTTATCTGCCTTCAGAGAGTCGGCGGCGGGTGTGAGCCGACGGCGGAGGAAGCGTGCATAGCTCATCCCGGAGCTGCCTGCGTGAGAAGCGTTTTCAGCGCAGGACGGAGTGCCCCGTTACAGGCAGGATTTCTGATGGGAGATCGAAAAGAGCCGCGTGTTCTGCGCGGAAATCAGGGTGGTACCGCGGGTATATGAATGCTCGTCCCTGCATGACCTTTACAGGCGTGCAGGGACGTTTGTTTTTTGAACATAAGGTGATGATTCGACCGGTAAGGAGGACACGAGGAATTATGAAGCCGTCATTTCAGAAATATCTGCCCTTTCAGCCGGTCGCGCTGCGCGACCGCACATGGCCCGATCAGGTGATCCGGAGCGCGCCGATATGGTGTTCGGTTGATCTGCGCGACGGAAATCAGGCGCTGTCGGAACCGATGGATCTGGAGGATAAGCTGGAGCTGTTTGATACATTGGTTAAAATGGGCTTTAAGGAAATCGAAGTGGGATATCCGTCCGCCTCTCAGACCGAATATGAGTGCGTGCGTGCGCTTATCGAGAGGAAGCTCATTCCCAATGATGTATTCATTCAGGTACTGATGCCGGCGCGCGAGGAACTGATCGATAAAACCTTTTATGCAGTGCGCGGTGCCCAAAATGTCATCATGCACCTGTACAATGCCACCTCGCCGTTTTTTCGGCGCGTGGTGTTTCACAGAGACGAGGAAGAAGTCATTGAGATGGCGGTCAGAAGCGCGCGCTATGTCTATGAGCGCTCGCTCGAGCAGCCGGTCGATATGAACATACGCTTTGAATATTCTCCTGAGCATTTTTCTGCCACCGAAAACGATTATGCGGTGCGCATCTGTTCGGCGGTGATGAAGGCGCTGCACGCCAGCCGCGCAAAGCCGGTGATACTCAATCTGCCCACCACCGTGCAGCTTTCCACGCCCAATCACTATGCCGACCAGATCGAACGCTTCTGCCGACTGCTGCCCGACAGGGATGCCGCCATCATCTCCACCCATCCGCACAATGACCGTGGAACGGGCGTGGCGGATGCCGAGCTTGCCATTATGGCAGGTGCGCAGAGAGTGGAGGGCACGCTGTTTGGAAACGGCGAGCGCACCGGAAATGTGGATCTGGTGACGCTTGGACTGAATCTATTTACCAAGGGCGTTGATCCGCAGCTCGACTTTTCACAGCTGCCGCGCGTGCGCCGCGTATATGAAGTCTCTACCGGAATGCGCGTGCATCCGCGCTCTCCATATGCCGGGGACCTGGTGTTTACTGCCTTTTCGGGCACGCATCAGGATGCCATTCAAAAGGCATTTGACGAGCTGCACCGCTGCCATGCCGATTACTGGGATATGCCGTATCTGCCCATCGATCCTGCCGACGTGGGACGTGAATATGAGCCGATCATCCGCATCAACAGCCAAAGCGGCAAGGGTGGTGCGGCGTTTGTGCTGCATGACCATTTCGGATTCCATATGCCGCGCATCATGCACGCCGAATTTGGTGCGATGGTGAAGAAAGAAGCGGATAGATTGGGAGAGGAGCTGACGCCTGAGCAGCTTATGCGCCTGTTTGCCAGAGAATACCGCGATGTGACCGAGCCGTATGCGCTTACACGTCATGCCATCGAGGAGCGCGGTGCAGACGGACATTCGGCAGTGCGCTTCAGCGGTGTGATCCGCCATCACGGAGAGGCGCACGAAATCTCCGGCGAAGGCAACGGTCCGATCGACGCATTCTTCAGCGCGATCCACAAGGAACATATCGACGGCTTCAAGTTTGCATCCTACCATGAACACGCCATTTCCTCCGGATCGGATGCGAAGGCGGTCGCATATATCGAACTGATCTATAAGGGACGCAGCGTGTTCGGCGTGGGCATCGAGTCGAACGTATCCATTGCATCGATCAAGGGTGTGCTGAGTGCGGTCAATCGTGCACTGAATGCCGAAAATATGAAGAATACATGAAAATTTGGGTGTGAAAATATGAAAAAGGGGCTTGATTTTTCGAGGATGTATGTTATCATTAATGTATTGATCTTTAGGATCTAATTAGAATGAAGGAAGGCGTTTTTATTATGGCAAAGATAAAGGCAAGAGTTCACTATGTAAGCCCCAAGGGCGCTGCTGAAGCTGTCGCAGAAGTTATCGCTCGTGAAGCCGGCTGCCCCAAGGAAGCTCTGCTGCCCGCATACCTGCCCGTAGGCACCACCCTGATGTTCCTCGGCGGCGAAGGCACCAAGATGGACAAGACCACCGCTGAATTCCTGAAGTCTCTCAACCCCGATCGTGTTACCTACGCTGCACTGTACAGCTGCAACCCCAAGCTGAGCGACGCTGCGATCCTGCAGGTCAAGGCAGGTCTGGAAGCTCAGGGCGTTAAGGTCCTCGAAAAGACTTTCACTGCTCCTTGCAAGGGCTTCTTCGGCGGCAAGATGCCTTCCGAGGAAGATCTGAAGGCTGCCAAGGCATGGGCAATCGAGTGCATCGAGAAGGTTGCCGGCAACTGACCATAGATCAATTTAATGACTGACTGTATGTGGATGGGTTCATTCGTATGTGGATGGGTTCGTTCGTATGCGGTCAGTCTTATATTTTTTTGGAAAATGCTGTCTCTGATCCGCATATCTGAAAATCTGCGCACAGATTTAATGTGGGCAAAACAGCAGGTATTCTCAAAATTTACCTGCACGATATGATGATGATGCATACTGAATTGAAAAAACGACGGATTAAAGGGCGATGTTGTCATTATAATGCGGAAATGTGGCTGAATATGCGGATAATATGCAAGAATTGGAGGACTATCGGATCAAATTTCTCGAAAACGACGGGAAATGATAATTTACAGACCGCCTGTTGAAGATTTTCGGGTGAAAATGTATAATGCAATTGCAAACCTGATTGAATGTTCGGATTTTTGCATGAGGTGAAGGATTATGAAGCGTGTAGCAGTAGTCATGGGCAGCGACAGCGATCTTCAGACCATAAAGCCGGCGATCGTGACGCTCAAGAAAATGGGTATCCCCTGTGAGGTGCGCATCATTTCGGCGCATCGTACGCCCGAGGAAGCGGCTGTTTTCTCCAAGACGGCGCGTGAAAACGGATTCGGCGCGATCATTGCCGCAGCAGGCAAGGCAGCACATCTTGCCGGTGCAATGGCGGCAAACACCACTCTTCCCGTTATCGGTATTCCGATCAAGTCCTCCACGCTGGACGGTCTGGACGCACTGCTTGCCACCGTTCAGATGCCCTCCGGTATGCCTGTGGCAACCGTTGCCATTGATGGCGCACAGAATGCGGCACTGCTGGCAGCACAGATGCTTGCCATTGAGGATGCAGGCATTGCCACGCAGCTTGCCGAAATGCGCGCCGAGATGACGAAGAAGGTTCTTGAAAAGGACGCAAAGCTTCAGAAGGAGCTGGATGAGCTGACCAAGGCGTAATCCGAATTTATACATTTCAAAATACTTCAGAAATCGAGGATGAGATAAAATGATCAATTCCAAGTCTGAGAGCTACGCAGCAGCGGGCGTTGATATCACCGCCGGCTATAAAGCGGTAGAACTGATGAAAAAACACGTTGCCCGCACCATCATTCCCGGTGCGGATACCGATATCGGCGGCTTCGGCGGTCTGTTTATGCCTTCTCTTGCGGGCATGGAAGAGCCCGTGCTGGTCTCCGGTACCGACGGCTGCGGCACCAAG
>CAZYQB010000033.1:0-12460 GCA_964649595.1 uncultured Oscillospiraceae bacterium
TGACTTCTTCACGCGCGGGAGTGATAGACATACCGTTCCATACGCAGTCGATGGTGCCCTGTGCCAGTTCCAGCTCCTTGGCTTCCCAAACGATCGGAACCAGTTCGATCTCAACGCCCAGCTTTTCGCCGACGGCGTACGCCAGATCGATGTCATAGCCGATGATGTTGTCGGTGCCTTCCTCGTAGAAGCCCATCGGAGCAAAGCCTACATCCAGACCAACCTTGAGCACGCCTGCATCGAGAACCTTCTGCAGAGAGTTGACGGGGGCAGTAGTATTTTCTGCCAGAGCGACGGTTGCGATGCTCAGCATCATAACAACAGCCAGTACCAGGGCGAACAGCTTTTTCATAGTTTTCATCCTCCATACGCTTTATCGCGCTAATGTATTGGCATGATAACATTTTTTGGAAACATTGTCAATGGGTTTGGGGAAAAATAGCGAAATTTGAGGAAACGCGCACGCTGCATAAAAAAGGTGCGATGCCATCCGGCATCGCACCTGAGGAACTTTCGGAATTACTTGAGATTACTTGATGAGAGAAACGTCCTCGCCGAACCACTTGGTGCTGATCTCAGCAACGGTGCCTTCAGCAGCCAGCTCGTAGAGAGCTTCTTCAACAGCGCCGCACAGCAGGTAATCGCCCTTTGCGAAGCCGATGCCGAACAGGTCAGCATACAGATCTTCGATCATGATGAAGTCAGCCAGAGCTTCGTTGGAAGCGATCTGGTAAGCAGCGTATATGCTGTCGAGGATGACGGCATCAGCCAGAACCAGACCCTCTTCGGCGTTTTCCTCAACCTTCTTGCCCTCGTCCTTCGCGGCCTTGGCAGCGGCGTCGATCTCAGCCTGCTTCAGCATGGCAGCGATGGCATCATCGGAGGTAGCGAAGGTAACGATGGACTCAGCGGGAACCAGACCCTTGAGGATTTCTTCGGCGAAGGAACCGCCCTGAACGGCGATGGTCTTGCCTTCGAGGTCCTCGATGAAGCCTGCAACTTCGCCGTGAACCAGAATGATGGTGTTGGACTCGAGGTAAGCTTCGGAAATGGTCATGGTTGCCTTACGAGCATCGTTGATGGACATACCGGACCATACGCAGTCGATGGTGCCGTCAGCCAGAGCAGCTTCGAGGTTGGACCAGTCAACTTCTACGAACTCAACGGCAACGCCCAACTTTGCAGCAACGGCGATAGCCAGCTCGATATCATAGCCAACATAGTTGCCGTCGGCATCCTTGAAGGTCATGGGAGCGAAAGCAGAGTCAACGCCAACCTTGAGAACGCCGGCGGTGGTAACTGCATCCAGAGAAGTAGTGGTTTCTGCCAGAGCAACGGAACCGATGCCCAGCATCATAACAACAGCCAGTACCAGAGCAAGCAGCTTTTTCATGATTTCATCCTCCAAATAAATTATTGTAAGTGGTAGCGAAGGTTCAGAACTTGAGGACCCTTAAAGAGATTTAAGAGTCCCCAGAGAATGAGCGAAAGCGATAGAAAATTACTTGCCGATCAGGGAGATGTCGGAGCCGAACCACTTGGTGGTGATGTCAGCCAGAGTGCCGTCCTGTGCCAGAGTGTACAGAGCCTCTTCAACGGCGCCGCACAGCTTGTTGTTGCCCTTGGCGAAAGCGATGCCGATATAGTCGGAAGCCAGATTCTCGATCACGGTGTAGCCGACGAGAGCTTCGTTGTTGGCGATGTTGTAGTTGGCGACCAGACCGGAGATCAGAACCGCATCAACGGGAACCATTGCATCGTTGGAGCTGGCAGCCTGAGCTACTTCGGTGGCAGCCAGAGCAGCGAAAGCATCTTCATAGGTCTTGGTGCCGATGACAGTAACGGAAGCGCAGAAATCGGCAAACTCGGGTTCGGCGAGCAGCTCTTCGGTAGAGGAACCGGTCTGAACGGCAACTGCCTTGTCGGCCAGTTCTTCCAGAGAGACAACGCCTTCGGCGACCATCAGAGAGGTGGTGTCGGCGAGGTAAGCATCGCTCAGGGTCATGACAGCGGCGCGCTCATCGGTGATGGTCATACCGGACCATACGCAGTCGATGGTGCCGTCAGCCAGAGCAGCTTCGAGGTTGGACCAGTCAACTTCTACGAACTCAACGGCAACGCCCAACTTTGCAGCAACGGCGATAGCCAGCTCGATATCATAGCCAACATAGTTGCCGTCGGCATCCTTGAAGGTCATGGGAGCGAAAGTAGAGTCAACGCCAACCTTGAGAACGCCGGCATCAAGCACAGCCTGAAGGGAGTCGGTGGTATCGGTCGCGGCAGTCTCAGCGAACGCGACGGACGCGATGCCCAGCATCATAACGACGGCGAGAACCAGAGCAAGCAGCTTTTTCATGTTTCCATCCTCCATACGCACATTGCGTTAATGTACTCAAATCATAATACTTTTTGCCATAATTGTCAAGACTTTAAACAAAAAGTGTGTGAATTTTAAAACAAGATGGAGGAAAGCGAAGGAAATGCATGGAAGATGTAAGGAAATGGCTTGCGTATTGAAAACAAAAATGGTACAATTACCAGATCGAAGGAAGGAGGTCAATACCCCGATGAATGTGGTACGTCTGACCAAAGATCAGATCAAAGAATCGATCATTTCTAAGCTGCAGAGGCATTTCGGCTGCGATATCAGCGATGCCGCCGACGATCAGCTCTATCAGGCACTGGCTCTGA
This sequence comes from uncultured Oscillospiraceae bacterium, assembly GCA_964649595.1. Classification (GTDB taxonomy): domain Bacteria; phylum Bacillota; class Clostridia; order Christensenellales; family Aristaeellaceae; genus RGIG2066. The sequence continues at coordinate 2,692 of CAZYQB010000033.1, forward strand.
CCGTACGAGATGAGGTCATGAAGCGTCGTGCAGCCTCCCGCGGCGAACGTAAACGCCAGCAGGCAAAAAAGCTTTATTATCTGTCCGCTGAATTTCTGGTGGGTCGCGCCATGCACAACAACATGGTGACCTTGGTAAATGAAGAGAACTATATGCAGGCGCTCGATGAGCTGGGAATTGATCGCAGCCGCATCTTTGAGCGTGAGCCGGAGCCGGGTCTGGGCAACGGCGGTCTGGGTCGCCTTGCGGCGTGTTTTCTGGATTCTCTCTCTTCGCTGCAGCTGCCGGCGATGGGCTGCACCATCCGCTATGAGCTGGGTCTGTTCCGCCAGCAGATCGTAAACGGCTATCAGTTTGAGATGCCCGACAACTGGCTGAGAAACGGCAACTCGTGGGAGATTTGCCGCGCGGATCAGGCGGTGGAGGTGCACTTCAACGGCTACGTTGAGGAGTACGTCGAGAACGGACGCATCAAGTTCCGTCTGCAGAACTATAAAACCGTGCAGGCGGTTCCTTACGATATGCCGGTGCTGGGCTATAACAGCAACATGGTCAATATGCTGCGTACCTGGTCAGCACGCGCCGTCGATCCGATGGACATGAACAAATTCCGCCAGGGTCAGCACGCCGCCGCCACCGAGGAGAAGGAACTGGTGGAAGCGATCTCCAAGGTGCTCTATCCCGAGGACAGCAACGAAAGCGGCAAGGAGCTGCGCCTCAAGCAGCAGTATTTCCTCTCCTCCGCATCCGTTCAGTACGCGCTCAACGACTTTGAAAAGACCTACGGTCCCGACTGGAAGCGCCTGCCCGAAAAGATCGTGCTGCACGTCAACGACACGCATCCCGGTCTGGCCATTCCCGAACTGATGCGCATCCTCATCGATGAAAAGGGTATGGATTGGGAGCAGGCTGAGGATATCACCCGCCGCTGCTTTGCATACACCAACCATACGGTGCTGCAGGAAGCGCTTGAAAAGTGGTCCCAGCCGATGGTTCGTATGCTGCTGCCGCGCATCTACATGATCCTTGAGGAGATGAACCGCCGCCTGTGCGCTCGTCTGTGGGAACAGTTCCCCGGTCAGTGGGAGCGTATCGGCAAGATGGCGATCCTCGCCTACGATCAGGTTCATATGGCAAATCTGTGCGTTGCCATGACTTCCACCGTCAACGGCGTGTCTCAGATCCACTCTGACATTCTGCGCCGTCAGACCTTCAGGGATTACTGCTCCATTGCGCCGGAGCGCTTTTTGGGTATTACCAACGGCATCACGCATCGCCGCTGGCTGATGCAGTCCAACCCCGCGCTTTCCACGCTGATCGATGAAGCCATCGGTCAGAACTGGCGAGTCGATCCGCAGGAGTTGGAGAGATTGGTGCCCTTTGCTGATGACGCCGCTTTCTGCGGAGAGTTCGCTCGCGTCAAGTACGAAAACAAGCTGCGCCTTGCCAGATTTATCGAGCGCAATCAGGGCGAGAGCATCGATCCGAACACCATCATAGACGTTCAGGCAAAGCGCCTGCACGAATACAAGCGCCAGCTGATGAACATCCTCAGCATTATGGTGCTCTATAACCGCATCGTCGATAATCCCAACTTCACCGTGCCGCCGCGCACTTATATCTTCGGTGCAAAGGCAGCGCCGGGCTACTATCGCGCAAAGCTCATCATCAAGCTCATCAACAACGTCAAGGAGCTGGTCGCCCGCCATCCGCGTGCCAGCCAGATGATTAAGATCATCTTCCTGCAGAACTACTGCGTATCGGCAGCCGAATCACTGATCCCTGCAGCCGACGTTTCTGAGCAGTTGTCTACCGCCGGCAAGGAAGCCAGCGGCACCGGCAACATGAAGTTCATGATGAACGGCGCGGTCACCATCGGCACGATGGACGGCGCAAACGTCGAGATATTCCAGCAGGTGGGCGAAGAGAATATGTATATCTTCGGTCTGTCTGCCGACGAGGTGGAGTCCTCCTACGGCTCCTATCGCGCCAGCGAGGTCTATCAGACCATGCCGGAGATTCGCCGCGTGATGGAGCAGCTGGTCAACGGCTCGCTTTCTTCCGACAATCCGCATCTGTTCCATGATCTGTACAACGCGCTGCTGTTTGGCGACAACGGCGGCATGGCAGATCCGTATTTCGTGCTCAAGGATATGCCGGGCTACATCAGCACGCAGCATCAGCTGGGCGATGATTACGAGAAGCATCATGATCTGTGGCTGCGCAAGGCGATCATCAATACGGCGAAGTCGGGCATCTTCGCCAGTGATCGCACCATCGCGGAATACAACGACCAGATCTGGCACCTTAGACCCTTGGAGCTGTAACGCTTGAAGCTGCTTCATAATTCAAGAGATCCTTATTTTCGTCTGCCTTCGGGCGCACGGCGCACCGGCGAAACCGTCCGGCTGCGCCTGTGCGTGGAGGATGCTGCAGCCCAGAAAGTCTATTTGAGACTTTGGTGGGACAGCGCCGAGCAGCGTTTTGAAATGACCGATCCGAAAGGAAACGGTCATTTTGAATATGCCCTGACGCTGCCGGATAAAACAGGACTTTTGTGGTATTACTTTATCGTCGTGACGGACGGAGAATGGACCTTTTACGGCAATGCATACGATCAGCTCGGCGGCGAGGGCGCGGTGTATGACCATGAGCCGCCGTCTTTTCAGATCACCGTTTATGATGCCGCCTATCAGCCGCCCGAATGGATGGGCGACGGGATCATGTATCAGATCATGGTGGATCGCTTTTTCTCGAAGCACCGCCGTCAGCCCCCAAAAGGATGGCTGCACGAAAGCTGGAATGAACCGCCTGCGCTTATGATCGATCCCCAAAGCGGCGACAATAAAGCCGACGACTTTTTCGGCGGTGATCTGGCGGGCGTGGAAGAGAAGCTGCCGTATCTCAAAGGGCTGGGTGTGAGCGTGATCTATTTCAATCCGATCTTTTGCTCGCCTTCCAACCACAAATACAATACCTCCGACTATGGCTGTATCGATCCGTCTTTTGGCACCGAGCAGGACTTTGTGCGCCTGTGCAGGCGGGCAGAGGAAATGGGTATCCGCATCATCCTTGACGGCGTGTTTTCGCACACCGGCAGCGACAGCCGCTATTTCAACAAAAGCGGCGAATATGGCGAGGGCGGTGCCTGCCGTGACCAAAACTCGCCCTATTATAAATGGTTTGATTTTGAACGGTGGCCCGATAAGTATGATTGCTGGTGGGGCTTTGATACGCTGCCCAACGTGCGCGAGATGGAACCGAGCTATATTCACTATATGCTCACCGGAGAGGATGCCATCGTTCCGACGTGGCTTCACAAGGGCGCGTCCGGCTGGCGGCTGGATGTGGCAGATGAGTTGCCGATGGAGTTTTTGAGGATACTGCGCTGCGCGGTCAAGAAGGAAGATCCCGATGCCTGCGTATTGGGCGAGGTGTGGGAGGATGCGTCTCATAAGGAAGCCTACAGCGAAGTGCGCACCTACTGTCTGGGAGATACGCTCGACAGCGTGATGAATTACCCGATGCGAGAGGGGATCATCGATTTCCTGATCGGGAAAATGGATGCCTGCACCCTCAAGCGCAGACTCGATTCGCTTTATGAAAACTATCCCGAGCCGTTTGCCCGGTCGCTTATGAATCTTTTGGGCAGCCATGATAAAGCGCGCATCATCAACCGACTCTGCGGCGCTGCGCCCGAGCAGCGTCCGCGCGGTGAGAGAAAGCACACATATCTGACGTATGAGCAGTATGCACTCGGCAGAGAGCGCTATATCAAGGCGTGGAGCTTTATCTGCGCCATGCCCGGTATGCCCTGCATTTATTACGGTGACGAAGTCGGCGCGCAGGGAGAGGATGATCCGTTCTGCCGCGGGACCTATCCGTGGGGACGGGAGGACGATGCGCTGATTGAAGAGATCACGCGCGTCAATCAAATGCGCCTTGCCAGCGACGTGCTGCGCCGCGGCGCAATGGAGCTGTCCGCCCCCAACGGAGATACCCTCATCGTGCGCCGTACACTCGAAGGCTGTGAACCGTACGAATATATTCTCAGACGCTGAGCAGATAAAATGCCCGCTGCGCTCCTTTTTAAAGAGCATGGCGGGCATCATTCATTCCTGAATTTCCTCCAACATGGTATCGATCCGCTGTGCCGCCGGATGGCTGATGCGCGGAATGACTACGGTGATCTCCACGCCGTCGGCGCGGTCGATGATCCGACTGGTCACGCCTACACCCGATTCCTGCAGGGAACGCACGGTGTTCATCATGGTGTTTACGAAGATGCGGTGATCGCGCCACACGCAGCGGATGGGCGAAGGGGATGGCGCGGATATATCCTGCTCGTGGACCATGCGGTCGATGAGCTGCTCGAGCGAGCGCACGTTGAGCTGTGCACGGATCACCCGATCAAGCGCGGAAAGCTGGTCGTCTTCGCTGCTCAGGCGCAGCAGTGCGCGGGCATGGCGCTCAGTCAGGTTGTGGGTGCATATTACCGCGCGGACTGAGGGCGGCAGCCGCAGAAGCCTGAGGCGGTTTGCGATCGACGAGGGGCTGCGTCCCAGCCGCTGCGATAACTCCTCGCGGCTGAGACGATGGGTGTCTATGAGTGCCTGATAGGCTTCGGCTTCTTCAAAGAAGCTTAAATTTTCGCGCTGAAGGTTCTCGATCAGCGCTAACAGCGCGGATTCGCGATCCGCAACCGTCAAAACGATGGCGTCGGTTTCCTCCTCTCCCAAAAGGCGAAGCGCGCGCAGCCGTCTCTCACCTGCGATCAGCTCATAGCGCAGACCGCTTCGGCGCACGATCAGAGGAGAAAGCAGACCGTAGCGGCGAATGGAGGCGGCAAGGGATGCAATGCTGTGTTGAGGAAACTCGCGGCGCGGCTGAGAGGAATTTGGGTCGATCTCCTGAAGGCGGATGCGCGTCAGCTGCCGCACGCTGCGTGTCCGCCGTGAAAAGGTATGCTCCATTCGATCTGTCACCTGCCTGATCCAAGATAAAAAGGAAATATGTGTACTGCCATTATATTCACGCATTTGCAGCATTTGCCTTCTCGACGGGAATTTCGGGAATACGGCCTCTTTTCGGCGCGGGCTCGGGGCGATTGCTTGCAATCGGGGGAAAAACGTGCTATGATAACAGAAAACTCGACAGGGTAATTGAAGGAGCGTGCATGATATGAAAATTGCGGTAGGCTGCGATCACGGCGGATACGAACTCAAGCAGGCGGTTTTGAAGCATCTCGAAAAGAATGGCTATGAATATGTTGACTATGGCTGCTATGCGCCCGAGAGGTGCGATTATCCGATCTACGGCGAGAAGGTGGCGCGTGCGGTGGCGGGCAAGCAGTGCGATCTGGGCATTCTGATCTGCGGCACGGGCATTGGCATTTCTCTGGCGGCAAACCGGGTAAAGGGCATTCGTGCGGCAGTCTGTTCCGAGCCGTATTCGGCACAGCTCACCCGTGAGCACAACAACGCCAACATCATCGCCTTCGGTGGCAGAGTGGTGGGCGAGGGTACGGCACTGATGATCGTGGACGCCTTCCTCAATGCCGAGTTCCAGGGCGGGCGGCACGCCGAGCGCGTGGCGCTGATCGATGAGATCAAGCCGTAATTGACTAAAAGATTTGAGTATTCGGAAAGGAGAAGCGGAGTATGGCTCATGTGATCGTATTTCAGGGCGATTCCATCACCGACGGCAATCGCACGAAGGACGCAAGGAATTTCTGGGATCTGAATCATTATCTGGGACACGGCTATGCGCAAATGGTGGCGGCAAGACTGGGTGTGGACTATCCCGAAAAGGATTTCGTGTGCCACAATCGCGGCATCAGCGGCAATCGCATACTCGATATGTATGCCCGCTGGCGCGAAGATGCCATCTGTCTGATGCCCGACACGGTGAGCATACTCATCGGCGTGAACGACTGCGGCTCGGAAATTGAACGGAGCGCCGGGTCACGCGCCGATAAATACGAGCGCATCTACCGCATGATGCTCGATGAAACGCGCACGGCGCTGCCGGGCGTGAAGCTGGTGCTGATGGAGCCGTTTGTTCTTCCCGTCGGCAAGGTCGGTCAGGACTATAACCGGTGGCAGGAGCTGATGACTCCCATTTGGCAGACGCTGCCGCAGATTGCCGCCGACTACGATGCGGCATATGTGCCGCTTCAGAAGAAATTTGAGCGCCTGTGCGAAAAGCGGGAAGCGCGCTATTGGCTGTGGGACGGCATACATCCTACCGCCGCCGGACATGAGGTGATCGCACGCCAGTGGGTCAAGGCGTATGCGACGCTGAATGTAATCTGAATTGATTTAAGCAAAAATTGTTCCCTGCAGGATGATGTCCAGCAGGGAATGTCTGTTTAAAATCGTCATGAAGGAGTGTTTTTATGGCAGCAGAGAAAAAATGGAGCGATATGCACATCGAACAAAGTGCAGCGGGTGATGCCGAAAGCATGGTTCTGCTGGCGCAGGCCGTCTATTGGAAATATGATTCGATCGGCGGCGTGAAAGGGACCAAAGGCGCGTTTAAGCTGCTCGAAGCTGCCGGCAGCATGGGAGATGGTAAGGTCAATTCGAAAATCGGAGATTTCTTCCGGTATGAATTTCAAGATAACAAGGCGGACGAGTTTTATAACCAAGCGTTGATAAAAAATCTGCAGAAGGCACGCGAGAACGATGCCGAGGCGCAGTTTGCGCTGAGCAGACAGTATGCTTTCGGACGCGGCGTTGAGCAGAACGATGAAAAGGCGTGCTTCTGGTGCATGATGGCTGCCCGAAACGGCTGCGAGGAGGCGCAGCGGATGATGGTCAATTTCTGGCAGGACGGCGGTACGCTGCCGATGAACGAGGAGATGGCGCGCGCATATCTTGCGCAGGCAGGAAAGCCGATGCAGCACAGAGAGAATGCTGAGGCGCAGGAGCTTGAAAAGGCGCTGCTTGAAAGAGAGTGTGCCGCTGTGCTCGTCGAAGCCGAAGCAGTTCGTGACCGCGTGAAGAAGCCGCGAAAGTATCGGGTAATCGACCGGAGCAAGACGCCCTTCGGTCAAGTGCTCAACTTCCTTTTAAGCACGATTGCCTCTGTGGCGTTGGCAGGATTCGTCCTGTACTGTGTGGCGGCGGTAATCGTCTACATACTCAACTTCTTTGTGGGATTCCATGAAAGTGGTTTTTGGAATTTCATCAACCGTTCGCTGTGGACATTGTTGGGAATGCCGCTGAGATTCGTTTTACACCGTCTCCTGGGAATGCAGGACATCACGATTCAGCAGTTGTGCAGTCTGTATTCTTTGAAGCAAGGGCTTATCAGCGGCGTGGTCGGATTTGCACTCGGCGCGGTGGGATCGCTGGTGTGGCTCGGCATCGTCGCGGCGGCGGGCAGTGTGGTTGCCCTGGTGTTTTCGGCGCTCATGCGAACCGGTTTGAATGTCAAGCCGCTGCGCGACGGCAGCAGAAAAAAGAATAGAAAAGCAGCGGGCGACCTGGAAGCGGCGCAGAGCAATCTTAAAAAGCTGCTTGCCTCATCGACGGAGCTGCAGGGATACGGCAGTGCAGCGCTGCTGGCAATATGCGATCTGATGAGCCGCAGAGGACTGAGTCTCTCCTCCGCGAGCCGCAGCTACAGATCCATGAAGGGAGCATGGCAATATACAAGGCTGCCGATAGAGCTGAAAAAGGATGCGGAAGCATATTCTTCGATGGCGGCATATTTTCTCTTGCGCCGGGAACTGAAAATAAATTATGCCAAAATGCCCCGACTCAATTTTGCGCCCGACAGCAATTTTATGAAGGGGTACAGACTGTATCGACGGGGCAAAAACTATCTGTCTGCTGAGAAGAAGCTTGAAGCAGCCCGGGACAGTCATGACGCCTCGGAAAGGGCATGGGCGAATTGGATTCTTGCTTCGATGTGTCGAAACGAATTTCAGCTGCCTGAGGACAGAGTGTACAGCCACGAACGAAAAAAGCAGAATGAACGGAATATCAATCGTGCGGAATGGATGCAGAAGGCAGCGCAGAAAAACTGCATCAAGGCAGCGCCTGCCGAAGAAAGCACTGCTGCACTGCTGTGGAATTTTGATGCGGATGTGCTTGAAGCCTTCGCCGTCAGGCTGGCAAAAAGCAAGAGCGAGATCGGCAAATATTTTGCGGCGATGGCGGAGAGAGAACGCGAAAATATGTACGCCTGCGGCAATCCGATGAATCATGAAAAGTGGCAGGATTTCGATACCGAATGCATATGGGCTGTGTATCTGTCCGGTCGCAGAAAGATGAAGGAGATCTCTGTACAGCATTCTGAAATCTTCCATAGCCGCGGAGAAAAGGCGGCGTATCAGTATGAGCTGAGCGCACTGACCTCCCTTGAAAGCCGACTTGATAAGGTCAAGGGAAAGGGGCACGTCGCGGCAGATGATCTGTATGAATCCGTTCGGAGCATGAAAGGCACCGCCGATTTCGTGGTGCATCAGGAGGAGATTGAACGGGAGCAGGAGCGCAAGCAGCGCGAGATGGTGCGTCAGTGGCAGCGTGAGCAGCGGGAGGAAGCCGTCAATCAGCAGCTGCAGGCATTTGACGAAAAATGGGAGAACATGGAGCGCAGAAGAAACGATTGGCTCACCGGACATTATGAAACCGACTGGGACGCGCAGACCTCTGGGCGTATGTCTCAGAAAGAATACTACCGGCGAGATTATGCGCATCATGAAGCCCGTGAAAAGCTCCGCAAGGAAGCCGAAAGCGAATATGACCGCAGAAAATCCGTAGAGGATGATGATTGAGCATTCTTACAAACAAACCCTCCGTCCGAGTGATTCGGGCGGAGAGTTTGCTGATGTGTAGAAGAGAAATATTACTTCTTCTCGGCGGTGAAGCGGTTCAGAGCGATCATGGTCAGCACGATAACGCCGGTTACGATGAAGATGCCGACCATGCCCTTGCCGAGGAGAGGCAGTGTCTGCATGAATACGTCGGGAGTAAACTTGAACATAGCTGTCACCTCATTACATGAAGAAGTTCAGGATCAGACCGCCGGCAATGACCGAGGCGACCTGACCGGATACGTTGACGCCGATGGAGTGCATGAGCAGGAAGTTCTGGGGATCTTCCTTGAGCCCCATCTTGTGAACAACGCGGGCGGACATCGGGAAAGCGGAGATGCCTGCGGCGCCGATCATGGGGTTGATCTTGGTCTTGGAGAACAGGTTCAGAAGCTTTGCAAACAGCACGCCGCCGGCGGTGTCGAATACGAAAGCGAACAGACCCAGACCGAGGATCAGCAGGGTGTCGAGCTTGAGGAAGTCGGCAGCCTGCATCTTGAAGGCGATGGTGATGCCCAGGAAGATGGTGATCAGGTTTGCCAGCACGTTCTGCGCGGTGTCGGACAGGGAGTTGAGAACGCCGCACTCACGGATCAGGTTGCCGAACATCAGGAAGCCGACCAGCGCGACCGAGGTCGGTGCGATCAGACCGACGATAACGGTGATGATGATCGGGAACAGGATGCGGGTGAGCTTAGTGACGTTCTTCTGCTCATAGGGCATGCGGATCAGGCGCTCTTCCTTGGTGGTCAGCGCTTTGATGATGGGCGGCTGAACCATGGGAACGAGAGCCATGTAGGAGTATGCCGCAACCATGATGGCACCCATATACTGAGAATTCAAGGTGTTGGCAACGAAGATGGCGGTGGGACCGTCAGCCGCACCGATGATGCCGATGACCATGACCTTTACATCCTGCCCAACGCTCAGGTGGGCGTTGATGTC
>CAZYQB010000034.1:0-12418 GCA_964649595.1 uncultured Oscillospiraceae bacterium
AGGGGAGATGAATGTGCACAGTTTCATATCCAGCCGGTCGGTCTGCGTATGATACAGGGCGCTGCCTGTATCAAATCGAACGCGCAGCTTCGTATCTTTGGAAAGATCTCTCGTACCCGAAAGCAGAAAATGCTGATCGTGCGTGCGGTCATGGGCATGAACAAACATTCCCTGCGGCGGCATATGCGCGTCGCACTCCCGGCGGTTCAGCAAAAAGCCGTCACGCCGCACAAAAGCAGCGCCGTCAGCCGTGAGCAGCGCGGTCACTCCGAAGCCGGACAGCAAATGTGTGTCTGGAATTTCCGAATCTGGTTGACCGAAACGGTGTGTGCGCAAGGGCAGCGGTCGGTAAGAGGTATCTGCCTGTTTTTCTTCCCGTGCGGACAGGCGGAGCCGGGCTGCAGGCTTCTCCTGCAGCAGCAGTGTCAGCGCGCGCGCCTGAGGACGATCACAGAAAAAGCGAACGAGGGAGTTATCGGTCAGTGCGTTGCAGATGGCGCACAGGATCATGCCCTGATGGTGCGCCATGTGGCTTTTGATGATCTTCATATCTGTATTTTGGGGCAGACGCTCTGCCGAGCAGTCCGCCGCCTCAAACAAACCGTAGGTGTCCAACATATTAAGCTCGATCATGCGATCGATGTTTTCCATGACCTCCTGTGGATGCGATGGCAGTGCCAGCAGTGAGGCATATGGTGCGATCACCTGATCGGAGGCATCGCCGCGCAAGGCGAGGGCAGGCAGTCCGAACGCCCGGTACTGATAGTTGAGCGACAGGTCGAAGGCATAATAGCCCGATTCCGATACGCCCCACGGAATAGCTGCGTTTGCTGAGCCGACGTTGTGTGTCATCTGTGCGCTAACGACCGCGCTGTGTGTTTGCGAAAGCAGTGTTCCGCGGAATAGAGGAAGCAGCAGCGAAGGCATCAGATATTCAAACATGGTTCCACTCCAGGAGATCAGTGCTTCACCGTGACCTGCCGGAGCAGCCATTCTGCCCAGATGCGCCCAATGGCTGATGGGGATTTGTCCGAGCATCATGGCGGTGAAGCTGAGGATGCGCGATTCCGATGCCATCAGATCGTAGTGAGAGCCGCTGAGCCGATCATTTTCTACGTCCATGCCGATCACAAACAGCTTGCGTTTGGAGTCAAACAGGCGCGTAAAGTCCATCGCGCACATCAGTTTTTCGATGCGCTGCGCCGTGTCCGGATAGCCTTCCAGTTCGAGTGCGCGCGCACACAGCATCAGACAGGCGGCGAGGTTTCCTGAATCGACGGAGGAAACATATCTCGGTCGCAGCGGCTCAAGGGTGTCGGTGTGATACCAGTTGTAAAGCTGTCCGTGCCATTTTTCCATCTTCTCAAGGGATATGAGCGTCTGGACGATGCGCAGGTGCATTTTTTCCGCATCGATCAATCCCAGCTCGTGCGCAGATACGCAGGATGCAAGATACAAGCCGATGTTGGTGGGAGAGGTGCGCTTTGCAATGCCGCCTTCTGTTTTGTTGGCGGGGTCAAGTTGTACGTTGTCGGGCGGAAGCCCGGTGGATGAGGTATATTCGGTGAAGAATAAGAAGGTGCGCTCTGCCAGATCGCGCAGCAGACTGCGCTGCTCGGGCGAAAGCGGTTCGATTTCTTCCAAAGGCTGTTCCATACTGTCTGCAAAGGATGGTGCCGCCCACCACAGTGCGGCGAGCAGCACATCCAGCAACAGCCACGGTGTCGGAGCGATCAGCGCAGGAAGCAGCAGAACGGATGCAATCCAGCTGATTGCCGGAGTGATGTGTCCGCCTCTGCGGTCGGCATCATCCGCTGTGACCCATTGCAAAAGATGTTTTTTGGAAACAGTCATGCGCCAGAGTGATCGAAGAATGGAGAAGGTCTGATAAAAGGCTTCTTGAGGAAGCAGGGACAGGCGCAGTCCGGCGCGTATCCATGAGTCTTTGGTTCGTCCGAACAGCAGTTCGATCAGCTGAGGCAGGATACCGACGATCAACATAAGCGGCGATCGCGAATAAAAGCCGATGTATAAAAGCAGCATCTGCATCATCGGCTGCAGGCTGCGCCTTAGATTGTCGATGATCTTGTATTTGTCCAAAAGGCAAAGCCTTATGCTGCGGCGAGAGAGCAGCGGCAGAAGCTGCCAGTCGCCGCGTGTCCAGCGTCCCAACCGCATCAGATAGGATTTGAACGTTTGGGGATGTGCATCATAGAGTGCTGTGTCGCACACGAAGGCACAGCGCGCGAGAATGCCCTCGATCATATCATGACTCAGAATGGCATTGTCGGGCAGTCTGTCGCGCACGGCATCCTCAAAGGCTTCCACATCATAGATCCCCTTGCCGCCAAATATTCCCTGCGCGCACAGATCCTGATATACATCGGACACGGCGGTAGGATAGCTGTCGATGCCTCCTCTGCCGCCGTACAGCTCGATAAAGCGATTGGTCACTGCGTCGGCTGTCTGCTCCATGCGCGGCGCGAGCAGTGCAAAACCGCCTTTGCGCCCGTCCGGTATGCGGTGCGGACGATTCAGGGGATGAGCGAGCGTACCGATCAGTTTATGCGCGGTACCGGGCAGCATCCTCGTTCCGGCATCAAGCGTGATGACAAAGGTAAAACGCCCGTGAAGCGCCTGCGCCGATGGCTGCACAAACGAGTTTTCTCCGTCGAGCAGCAGACGGTTCAGATCACTCAGTGCGCCGCGCTTGCGCTCGCGTCCCATATATTTTCCTTCGCATTCCTGAAAAATGCGCGGGCGGTGCAGAAAATAATACTTTTCCCGACCGGCGCGTCCGTTTGCGGCATCAATGGCGGACTGCGCGGCGGTGACGATCTGAGCGTCGCCTTCGCGCTCTGGCGCATCGTGTTCGCTCAGATCGCCCAGCACCAGAAAGGAGAGGTTTTTGTCCGACTCCAGACAGCCCAGCGTTTCCAATTGATCGACCATGTCCTCAGCGCGCTCGCTCGATGAAAGAAGTGCCGGTATGACCACGAGTGTGCGGTATTCGTCGGGAATTTCATTAAGCTTCAGTTTTAAAAGTGGCTGCGGATGGCGAAGGTATGCGGCGATAAAATGAACGATCGATGCCGTCAGCCCCCAAAGCAGCGGCAGCATGAGAAATGCGGCGGCTCCTGCAAAAGGCAAGCAAAGCGCCAAAAGAGCCAATGCGGGCAGCAGCACGGCAAGCATATATTTGTGACCTTTCGGATCGGGCACCAGAGGACGCAACTTGGGTTTTATGCCGATCTTTTGCAGCAGCGCCTGCGTGCCGATATCGGTATACAGCCACCAGCAGATTTCGTGGCGGATATCATCACATTCGGCGGCAGCTTCCAATGCACATCGAGCAACGGCAGCTTCACCCATGCCGCATTTTTTCGACAGATATGCCACCCGATCACGCACTTGAGTGCATGAAGGCGCATCCATGCGCGCATAGGTGCCGGACGGATCGGCGCGCAGTGCAATTTCAGTGTGCGATATGCGCGCAAAGCATTCGCTCCAGTCGAGCTGGCTGAGCATCCTCAGCGTGGTGAGTATGTTGCTCATAATCAGACGGCAAAGCGCTTGATTTTCATGTTCTAGCGCAATGATGCGTTCCGCCTGTCGGTCGCGTTTCTGAAGCCACAGCGTCAGCTCGCGGTATTTTACAGGCATATCCTGCTCGTGCATCTGTTTAAGCGCACATTCAAAAAAAGCAGATGAACGGCGCAGCAGGGCAGAGGAGATGGGCGCGCCCTCATCTACCCATTTGAGTGCGGCAAGGCGTTCGCGCTGCGCGGCAATGGCGCGGGAGGCGACGGAGAGATATTCCGCGCAGAGTTCTGCGGCAAGTGAAGCGGGAACTGCCCACAGTTCATCCATGGTCAGTGCGCGCACCTCGTCGAAGGCGGAAAGTCCGCCGCACAATCGCTCGGAGGTGATATAAGCATCGCTGTGGCGGATGAGCGCCTGCATGATCTGTGAAATGCGCGGGCTGTGACCCGCGGCAGGCAGGCGGCGGTTGATCGGATGGCACAGAGAGAGGATAAACGCTTCGATCAGCCGTCCGTTTTCGATCAGCCATTCGAGCGCGGCAGGCAGAGGCATATTGGGTGGGGAGAGGGTGCGTGCCGTGCGCAGAGGCGCGCGGATCGCGGCAGACGAACAGCATTTGAGCTTTGCTTCGCCGTCGGGATTGAGGGAAACGGCGAGGGAGCGCAGATGCTGCTGCATGGCGTCATCGTCCAAGGGTGCGCTGCGCTGCTGCCAAGGATATTCTTTAAAGGGATTCGGTCGCATGATTTGCTCCTTTTTCGGGTCATTATCGGCGGGTGAAGTCCACACGCCGCAGAAAATATGTGCCTTTAGTATGGACAAGGCAGCGAGGGACTATGCCTGTGCGCAGGAAGAAAAAGGAGAAAGATGAACGTCGCACATGAAAAAAGTCGATTTACTGTGACTGACGGACTTGTTTAAAATGGCGGAAACGATTATAATGAAAATGGGGAAAAGTTGAGACGAGGTGCAAATTATCGCATCGTCTGGCAAAGAAAATATAAAAAATGGAGAATTCGGAGGATAAAAGAAATGAAGCTGTATTTGGAGTGGCAAGCGCGTGCCGTTCGCAAAGATGGGCACTCCGAGTGGTTCGCGGCGAGCGTACCGGGCAATGTTCAATATGATTACGGCAAGATGATGGGATGCGGAGACATCAACTGGGCGGATAATGTTACCAAATTCCGCGCCACCGAGGAATATACATGGGAATATCGCACCTGGCTCTCCTTCGAGGAGATGGATGGCGAAAAGGCATATTTCGTCAGCGAGGGCATCGACTATAAGTTTGATATCCTCATTGACGGCGAGTGTGTACTGCGCCATGAGGGGATGTATACCCGCATCGAAATTGATGTATCGGGCAGAAGTGGTCAGGAGTTGGTCGTGCGCATCCATCCCCATCCGAAGTGGAAGGATGCTCAGTTTGCCGACCGTCAGCTGGCGGCGCAGTGTGCAAAGCCGCCGGTAGGCTATGAATGGGACTGGCACCCCAGAATGTTGGTATCCGGTCTGTGGCAGGAAGCCTATATTGAACTCAGAAGCGAGGACTACATCCGCCGCTGCGAGCCGTTCTATGCGCTGACTGACGACTATTCTCGTGCCGAGCTGCGCTTTGATATTGACTGTAATGTGGAACCTGAGATCATTCTTTATGATCCCGACGGAAAAGAAGTCGGACGCGGTGCAAACATCACCGTGGACGATCCGCGCCTGTGGTGGTGCAGCGGACAGGGTGAAGCGGCGCTCTATCGCTATGTGGCACGAACCAGCAGCCACGAAGTGACCGGCAATATCGGCTTTAAGCGTGTGAAGCTGGTGATGAATGAAGGCGCATGGAAGGAGCCGTATCGTTTCCCGAAGGGACGCAGCGTGGCGCCCATTCAGATCGAACTCAACGGTCGCCGCGTGTTTGCCAAGGGCAGCAACTGGGTAAACCCCGATATTTATAATGGTCTGATCGGCGAAGCTCGCTATGAGGCGCTCATTCGTCTGGCGAAAGAAGCCAATATGAACATTTTCCGCTGCTGGGGCGGTTCGGGCACCAACAAAAAGGCGTTTTATGACCTGTGCGACCGCATGGGCATCATGGTATGGGTCGAGTTCCCACTGGCCTGCAATAACTATATCGGCAGTGAGCACTATCTCAAGGTGCTCGAGCAGGAGGCGCGCGCCATCATCGAACAGCTGCGCTCTCATGCCAGCATCGTCATGTGGTGCGGCGGCAATGAACTGTTTAACAAGTGGTCGGGCATGGATGATCAGTCGCTTGCACTGCGCCTTTTGAACAGCCTGTGCTATCAGCTTGACCGAGACAAGCCGTTTATCATGACATCACCGATCTACGGTATGTCGCATGGCGGCTATACCTTCTATGATGAGCTGAACGAGTGTGACTGCTTTACCGCAATGCAGAACTGCAAGGCTACCGCGTATACCGAATTCGGCGTGCCCGGAACGCCCGATGTGGACTATCTCAAGCAGTTCATCCCCGAGGGCGAGCTGTTCCCGATCGACAGAAGCGGCAGCTGGCGTCTGCATCATGCCTTCGGCGCAAATGGCGAGGAAAAATGGCTGTGTATGGATATGTTGGAGATGTACGCCACCGACGGTCTGGATACGCTCGAAAAGGTTGTTGAAACCAGCCAGTGGCTGCAGTGTGAAGGCTACAAGGGCATCTTTGAAGAGGCGCGCCGTCAGGCTCCTTACTGCAGCATGGCGATCAACTGGTGCTACTGCGAGCCGTGGATGACTGCCTGCAACAACAGCATCGTTGCTTACCCCGTACAGCCCAAGAAGGCTTACTATGCGGTACAGGATGCCCTTAGACCCACCATGCCCAGCGCGCGTATTCCCAAGTTCCAGTGGAAGGGCGGAGAGACCTTCACTGCTGAGGTATGGCTGCTCAACGATGCGCCCGCAGCGGCAAACGAGAAGATCACTGCTGTCATTGAACTGGGCGGCGTGGAATATGAGATGCTGACGTGGAACAGCGGCGAGGTTCCCGCAGGCACCAACAAGATCGGACCCAGCATCAATTGGGTGCTTCCCAACGTCGCCGAGGCCAAGACTATTACGCTCACGCTCAAGACCGAAAGCGGCATCGTAAGCGAATACACCTATCGCTACCGCGCAAGAAGAGCACCCCGAGTTAATCGTCAGCTCAATGTCTGACCGACTGAAAAAGCGAGGTAAATGTACATGAACAGCCGCGTTTCGGCAATCTTTGCACCCGATGAGCAATACACTCGTCACAGTGAAGGTGCGTTTCTTCGGCTGAAGGACGGCGGAATTTATTTTGCATACAGCCGCTTCTCGGAAAGCGATTTTGATGACGCGCCTTCGGATATCGCTGCGTGCGTGTCGTATGACGAGGGCGAGAGTTAGAGCGAGGTAAAGACGGTCATTCCTGCCGTGCTGCACAATACCAAAAACGTGATGAGCGTGTCGCTGCTGCGAATGGAAAACGGCGATCTGGGACTGTTCTATCTGATCAAAAGGACACCGACGGAAAATGTGCTGATGCTTTCGCGCTCCGCCGATGAGGGAAAGAGCTTCTATAAGCACACCGAATGTACGCCGAAGGGCAGACCGGGCTACTATGTGGTCAATAACGACCGCGTGGAACGGCTTCAAAGCGGACGGCTGATCGTTCCGGCGGCATTTCACCGCGGCGGTTACTGTTCGGACAAGAGCACGCTTGTATATATCGACGGACGCAGCTTTGTGTGCCTCTGGTATTCGGATGATGATGGTGAAACATGGCATGAAAGCCGCGAAACGGTGTATCCGAATTTTACGCATACGCAGACCGGATTTCAGGAGCCGGGCATCATTGAACTGAAAAACGGCGTGCTGTGGGGCTATGCACGCACTGATATGATGTATCAGTATGAGTTTTTCTCTATGGACGGCGGTCAGAAGTGGACGAGCGCGCAGCCGTCGCGCTTTACCTCGCCGCCATCACCTATGAAGATCAAACGAAATCCGCATACGGGTGATCTGTATGCCGTGTGGAATCCGATCCCCAACTACAACGGACGCTATACATCCAAAGCCGGATGGGGCAGAACGCCGCTGGTGTATGCCGTAAGCGAAAACGACGGCATGAGCTGGAGCGATCAGCGTATCATCGAAAATGAGGAAGAACGCGGCTACTGCTATCCTGCCATCTTCTTTACGAAGGATCATGCCATGCTGCTCGCCTACTGCTCGGGCGGACTGCAGGAGAAAAGCTGTCTTGCGCGGCTGACCATTCGCAAGGTTAAACTGTAGTAAGGCAAATAAAAATTCCCGCCGGTTCATCGGGCTGAACGCTTCGTGAACCGGCGGTGTATTTTTTTGGGGGAGAGAGAAAGCCCTACTCTTCGTAGGTGGTCAGAGCGCGGTGTTTCGTCTATAATGTCTGTATGGAGGTGATGGGATGGATCGATATATTACAGGGGCTATCATTAAAGAGTTGAGGGAGAAAAAGCGGATGACTCAGGCAGAACTTGCCGAAAAACTGTATGTTTCGGATAAGACCATTTCCAAGTGGGAGACAGCAAAGGGATATCCGGATATCTCGCTGCTGGAGCCGATTGCAAAGGTATTCGGAGTGTCGGTCGCAGAACTCATGTCGGGCAGGACGGTGAGCAATACTAATGTATCCGCAAATATGATGCGCTCAAAGCTGTACGTCTGTCCGATCTGCGGAAACGTGATTCACAGCATGGGAGAAGCGGTCATCAACTGTCATGGCGTGCTGCTTGCGCCTGCGCAGGCGGAGGAGATGGACGAAAACCACATGATCTTTGTGGAAGGTGTAGAAGATGAGTATTACATACGAATCGAACATGATATGACAAAGACGCACTATATATCCTTCATTGCGGCGTTTTCGCCGGACGGGCTTCAGCTGATTAAGCTCTATCCGGAAGGTGCGCCGGAAGCGCGGGTCAAAATCAGAGGAGTGAAGCAGATCTTGTTCTATTGCAACCGGGATGGTTTGTTTTCGGTTCATAGAGCGATCAACGCAGAGCAGGGAGTCTATGATGACAGCGCCGAAAGAAGGACGTTGGAGCAGAACGCAAAAATGCTGTTTGGATAATCGAGCAACAACCGTGCATCAGCAGATACGGACTGATGCACGGTTGTTGTAATCTTGAGCGTATTGAGCAAATATTACAGGGAGAAGCTCCACTCGCCGCTGGGCACGGTGACGGTGAGCACATCGTCCTCTACGTTTGTCTTGATGAGTGTGTTCTGGCTGACGGGAGTACCGGATTCGGTCAGTTCGCTCAGCACATTTGTGCAGTTCCACTCGGCAGGCAGCTTCAGCTCGCCTTCGCAGGATACGGGAACGGTGATCTTGACGTCAAAGCCGCTTCTGCGTTTTTTCCAGTCGATAGCAACCTTGCCGCGCGGCACATCCAAAGAAGCGCGTGTGCTTTCGGTGTGTCCGGAAAGCATCGGTTCATAGGCGATGCGGCTGTAGCCTGCCTCGATCGGACGGATACCTGCCACATATCGGAAGAAGAATGAGGAGACGCTGCTGTACATATTGTGGTTGCGTGAGCCGCCGCCGTTCCAGATCTCCCACAGGGAGGTTGCGCCCATCTTGATCCAGTTGACCATGCTCGGATAGGTCGGACGGGTGATGAGGTCTGCGGCGAGCTGTGCGTTGCCGGTCTTGCCCAGTGATTCCATCAGTGCGGGCATACCCAGCACGCCTACATCCAGATGATCGTTGTCGCGCAGGATCTGGCGATGGAGCGTTTCGGTCAGTGCGGGGATCTCATCCTCATTGGCAAAGCCGAAAGCGATCATCACTGCAGTTGCCGTCTGGCAGTCACCGGTGCGTACCGGATGGCGGGTAGCATTGACAGGCAGCTTGATGAAGTTCGGCAGCTTGAGAACTGCATTTTCCTTGTCATAGAATTCGCGGCGGAATGCCTCTCGGATGTAGTCGCCCAGCTCAGAGAAGTATTTTTCGTCTTCGGAATAGCCGAGCAGCGATGCGCTTTCCTGTGCGGCGCGCACGGCGGCATAATAATGTGCAGTGTCGGTGATCGGCATGGGGCATTTGAACGAGCTCATGTTGACCGAGATGGGTGCGCCGTCAAAGGGTGCGCACCAGTCGCCCAGACCGCAGGCGCAGATGCCGTCGTTTGCCATGCCGTTGAGATAGTGAGTAAAGCGCTTGAGAGCAGTATAGTTGTCCTTGAGCGCACGAATATCGCCGCTTTGACGATACATATGCTGCGGGATACAGTACATTGGCTGAGACCAGTCGGCACCGTTGGCAAAGGTGAAGCCCCAGCCGGGCGTCGGAATGATGCAGGGCAGCAGTCCGGAGGGCTTCTGAGCATCGCGGATATCTTCCGACAGCTTGGCAAAGAATGCCTCTGCACCGAAGTTTAAGAGCAGCGGCTCGGTGGACAGACCGGTATCACCCGTCCAGCACAGCTTTTCGCGCGAGGTATCGCAGTTGAGTACGCTGAACAGGCAGGCAGTCAGCGAGTTGATGCATAGCTGCTGTACTTGATTGAGATTGTCGTCAGAACTGTGGAATCTGCCGCGCACCGGCAGATCGTTGCCGATCGTCCAAACCTCAATATCCTCCAGCTCAGGTTCCCAGTCGGTGCCGCTGACCTCAAGGAACTGGAAGCCGTGGAAGGTAAATGTGGCGTGCCAGGTCTCCGGCTCATCCGTTGCTTTGATGTAGGTATCGGTCTGGAATTGGAAGTCTTTGACGAAGCCTGCCTGCTGATCCAGCTCGCCGTTGTCGAAGATGCGCTCGCTGTAGCGCACTTCGATCAGGTCGTTTTTCTTGCCGTGATAGGTGATGTTGCTCACGCCGGACTGCGCTATGCCGATGTCAAACATCCATCCGTTTTCGGTCTGCCATTTTTTGACCGGATGCAGCTTCTTGAGCACGCGGATGGGCTCCATTTCCATCACGCGCATGATGCCGCCGGGCAGGCGCACATAGAAGGTATCCTGCCATGCGGAGGCGTCGAAGCCGGGCTTGTCCCAGCCGGGCATTTCCAGTCGAGCATCGTAGTTTTCGCCGTGGCGAATGCCGTTGAAGGTGATCGCACCGTAGGAGCAGCGCCATTCGCGGTCGGTCAGCACCATGGTGTCGCTGCCGTCCTCATCGACCATGTGCAGCTCACACAGCAGCTTGGGTGAATCTCTCCACGGTGCCATGTGCGTATTCCAATTGTCCATGCCGATGTAGTTGTAATAGCCGTTGCCCAGCTTTACACCGATGACGTTGTCGCCTGCATTGAGCTTATCCGTGACGTCGAACATACGATACTGAACATTCTGATCATAGGCAGTATAAGGCGTATAGAAGAATTCATCGCCGATCTGCTGACCGTTGATGCTCGGCTCAAAATAGCCCAGACCGCAGATCACGAGGATGGCGCGGCGTAGCTTTTTCTGCGGCGCAGTGAATTCTCTGCGCAGATAGACTGCGCCGTGAACGATGGTGCGGCGGCGTGCGATGATGCCGGTGATCCACTTAGCGTCAAAGTCCTGTCCGCACTTGCCCGAAAAAAAGCTGCTGGTGCAGCAGGCGGTCTCGCCGCTGGAATCCTTGGTTTCGATGGTATAGCTATAGGGAGTCAGAGGGCGCATCTTCAGATCGAGCATGATGCCGGTGCAATTGGAGCTGTTTACCCAGCCGGTGTCATGTACCTGAGCGCCGGAATCGGTTTCATTGACTGTAATACGATAGCCGGTTTGATTCAGACCGCGCACGTTGCTTTCAAGCTGCCAGCTGATCGAGGGCTGGCGATCGATAAACGGGGTATTCAGATAATTGACCTTGGGATTGACAATACGCATAAAACTTTCCTCCGATGTACGGTTGTAATGGACGTACCTGTCAAGCTTTTACGGATGTGAGATTTATGTTTAAGTTAGTCACTCTAATATTATCGGTTTGTTATGTAATGGCTATGTGGGGAATGCGGTAAAGATAGTGTTAAGGACGAGTGATGAAAGGATACATTCGCGCGGATTTTGCCAAATCGCCCCGGAACGCAGAAGGATCGGGGCGGAATACTTGAAAAACGATGTGTGCCATGCTATAATTCATAACAGAAGCCCAAGCGCGATGACCAGCGCAACGCCCGGTACGCCCAAAAGTCCTGCGGTCAGCGCGGTAAACGGATTTACGCTGACGGTGAAGCCCAGCAGAAAACCGAACTGACTGACTACCCACAGCATACAGCCGCCCAGTAGACCGCCTGCCAGCAGCCGCCAGAGAAAGCGCATCGGAACCAGCAGCAGCCATGAAATCAGATACAGCAGAAAAAGACCGAGGGCAAAGGACAGGATCAGTTCCCATGGGATCATGTACCCAGCCTCCTTTCAAAAATGGTTCAGCCGTTTCATGATATGCGGCGCTGTGCAGTGTTTATGTACGAAGGCAGTGTTCGATCAATGTCATCAATGTAAGCACCAATTTGGATAGCGCATAATCTTTAAATCGCTGCGATCACACATCCGATGATATATTGTTGGAAGAATATAAAAGCATTTCGGTTTAAATTTCTAAAATGAGGAGAGAAAAAACATGAGCATTACCACATCCGTATTCGGCAGACTTCCCAATGGTCGGGACGCACGCCTCTATACCATGACCAACGCTTCCGGTGCATCGGTCAGCATCACTGATTTCGGCGGTATCATCGTCAGCATCAATGTTCCCGATAAGATGGGCGTGCTCGGCGATGTTGTGCTGGGCTATTCCTGTGTCGAGCATTATATGCCCAATCCCGGCTATCTGGGTGCGCTGATCGGACGATATGCCAACCGTATCCATCGCGGTGCGTTTACATTCAACGGAAAGCCTATGCAGCTTAACGCCAATTCCAACGGG
>CAZYQB010000035.1:0-12349 GCA_964649595.1 uncultured Oscillospiraceae bacterium
GATCACTCGTGTAATTTATGAATCTCTGGCACTGAAATACCGCTGGTCGGTCGAAAAGCTGGAGCAGAGTATGCTCGGTCACGAAATCGACGTGCTGCACATCGTCGGCGGCGGTTCCAACAACAATATGCTCAACCAGATGACCGCCAATGCCATCCGCCGTCCGGTGGTCGCCGGTCCCTCCGAAGGCACCGTCATCGGCAATCTGCTGGTACAGGCAATGGCACTGGGTGAAATTAAAGATCTGCCGCAGCTGCGCGAAGTGGTTGCCGCTTCCTTTGAAAACAAGACCTTCCTGCCCGAAGGCGACACCGCCGCATGGGACGAGGCTTATGAGCGCCTGCTCAAGCTGAACTGATGATGAACGAATCTTATTCCGATCTTCCGCACGGTCAACTGCCCGGTTCGCTGGAGTTGGCATTCCTGGGGGATACGATCTATGATTTTTACGTCCGCCGTCGATTGGTAATTGCCGGCGGACGCATGAAAAACCTGCATCGCGCCGCCGTATCTCAGGTATGCGCATCGGCGCAGAGCAAGGCATTTGAGCGCGTCGAGCATATGCTCACCGAGGAAGAACAGGGCGTCGTGCGCCGCGCACGCAACGCCAAACAGTCGCCGCCCAAAAATGCCGACCCTGCCGAATATCACCGCGCCACGGCATTTGAAGCACTGCTCGGATTTCTGTATCTGACGCACCGCCAGGAGCGCCTGATGGAAATTCTCACCACCGCAAATCCGGATCGGTGAATGTGTAATAATCAAAAGGAGAACACTCATGCCTGAAGTAAAACCGAATGTAACGCTCATCCGCTATACCCCTGCGCCGGAGGAACTGGTTGCCCTTGCAGGCAAGCTGTGCTATTCGCCTTCCACACTGGACGATCTGGCGGAGGGCATTGCCGAACGCGATCAGACCAAATATCTTAAAAAGCTGACCGATATGGGTCATCTCTCGCCCATCGAACACGCCTCCTTCACCTTCGGCGTCGAAGGCGTATCCAGAAGCCTGCTGGCTCAGATCACCCGTCACCGCATCGCCAGCTTTTCCGTGCAATCGCAGAGATATGTCGCAATGGGCGACGAAAACAACAGCTTTGACTACGTTATACCCCCGGCGATCGCCGCGCTGGGCGAGGAAGCAGCCGCCGAATACCGCAGCCAGATGGAAACGATGGATAAATGGTATCAGCAGTGGCGCGTAAAGCTGGGCGGCGGCAAAGCCTCCAACGAGGATGCGCGCTTTGTGCTGCCCAACGCCGCTGCCACGAGAATCGTCATGACCATGAACGCACGCGAGCTGATCCATTTCCTGTCGCTGCGCTGCTACAACCGCGCGCAGTGGGAGATCCGCGAGGTTGCATGGAAAATGCTTGAACTGGCGCGTCAGGCGGCACCCGCCATCTTCGGCAAAGCAGGCCCCTCCTGCGTAAGCGGCGCCTGCCCCGAGGGCAAGATGACCTGCGGCAAGGCAGCCGAGGTTCGCGCACGCCATGCCGCGCTAAGCGATAAAAAGTAAGCCTACGGAACAAAAAACGATAAATCCCGTCAAATACGCATCGAGCCGATATATTTTTGGAGGTAAATTATGCCTTACGATCGCAATACTCATCGTGGCAACCGCAGCGGCAGCTTTGACCGCAGCGACCGTTATGACCGCAATGACCGCGGCAACGCACCGCGTTCCACTCCGGCGCGCAAGCCGGTTCCCCAGTCCATGCAGGATGACGGCCCGCGCCGCGCTCGTCCCATGAACAATCCGCGTCCGGTCGCTCCCAGACCGCCGCGCCCCGTCACTCCGCCGCCGGTTCCCCCGGTCGCACCGCCGCGTCCCGAATTTGAAATGCCCGAAAATCTGCTGGTGGGCCGCAATCCCATCCGCGAGGCGATCAAGTCCGGCCGCGACATCGAGAAGCTGCTGGTCATGCGCGGTGAGCTCAGCGGTTCCGCCCGTGAGATCGTAGCCCGTGCACATGAAGCGCGCATCATCGTGCAGGAAGTAGACAAGGTTCGTCTGGATGCCATCTATCCGCACCATCAGGGTATGCTGGCGTTCGTATCCGCCGCCAAGTACGCCTCTTTGGAGGACATCTTCAAGACTGCCGAAGAGCGCGGTGAGGAGCCGTTGGTCGTAGTGCTGGACGGCATCACCGATCCGCACAATCTGGGCGCCATCGTACGTTCCGCCGAGTGCGTGGGCGCGCACGGCGTCATCATCCCCGAACGTCGTTCGGTCGGTCTGACCCCTGCCGCAGTTAAGGCTGCTGCCGGTGCCTGCGAATACATGAACGTGGTTCGCGTAGTCAACCTCAACCGCACCATCGAAGAGCTGAAGGAGCGCGGTATGTGGATCGTAGGTGCTACCATGGACGGCGAGGATGTTTCCACTGCCAACCTGAAGGGCTCACTGGCGCTGGTCATCGGCGCAGAAGGCGAAGGCATCTCTCAGCTGGTCGAAAAGAACTGCGACCTGAAGGTCTCCCTGCCCATGCGCGGTCATATCGAATCGCTCAACGCTTCCGTAGCCGCCGGCGTGCTGCTGTATGCAGTGCTGAACGCGCGCCGCGGCTAAGATCATGGCGCGCACGAAAAAGCGGCTGCTGATCGTGGACGGCTACAATGTGCTGGGTGCATGGCCGGAGCTGACAAAGGGACGTCCGCTTGCCGATGCACGGGATGACCTCATACGCCGCCTGCACGATTATGCAGGCTATACCGCGCAGCAGGTCATACTGGTATTCGATGCATGGCAGTCCGACCGGCTTGCCCGTTCCAAAGAGGAAATGGGACAGCTGTCGGTAGTGTTCACACAAAAGGGCGAAATGGCAGATCACTACATCGAGCGCCTGTGCGACGAACACGCCCGTGCAATAGAACTGGGAAAGCTGGAACTGCGCGTCGCCACCTCTGACGGCATGGAGCAAACCATCGTCATGGGACGCGGCGCAGTGCGTCTCAGTTCCCGTGAGCTGATCCGGGAGATCAATCACAGTCGAACTGCTGCTGCGGCATATGCCCGACCCGTATTCCGCCCCGGACGCATCACGATCATGGATCAGGTGCCGGAGGATGTACGCAGGCAATTGGAAAAGCTAAGACGAGGAGAGGCATGAATGGAATGTAACGATCGCTTCCAGAATATGACCGATGAAGAAGTCGTATTGCTGGCACAGGGAACCGACGGCGCAGCGATGGAGCATCTGCTCAACAAATATAAAAACTTTGTGCGTTCGCGCGCGCGAAGCTACTTTCTCATCGGCGCAGATCATGAGGATATCGTGCAGGAAGGCATGATCGGACTGTACAAGGCGATCCGCGATTTCCGCACCGACAAGCTGTCCAGCTTTCATGCCTTTGCGGAGTTGTGCATCACTCGCCAGATCATCACTGCCATCAAGACCGCTACCCGCCAGAAGCACATTCCGCTGAATTCCTATATATCCCTCAACAAGCCCATCTATGACGACGAGACCGAACGCACGCTGCTGGATGTGATCAGCGAGGAAGTGGCATCCAACCCGGAGGAGATGCTGATCTCTCAGGAGGAAATGCTGGTGATCGAAGGTCGCATCGGCGAAATGCTCTCGCCGCTTGAAAAGCAGGTGCTGCTGCGATATCTCGACGGAAAATCCTATCAAGAGATCTCCGCCGAGCTGGGACGACACGTCAAATCCATCGACAATGCCCTGCAGCGCATCAAGCGCAAAATGCAGGATCTGCTGCCCAAATAACTCTATAAACGTAAAACGGCAGGGTGTTTTTCGCACCCCGCCGTTTTTCATCTCACACGCCCAGAATATATATTCCATTGTATTTCTTTGCTTTTTCGAGCCATTCCAACACCGTTTCATGCTCCAAAGGCTTCTTCCGGCAAATCATTTCAATGATCTTTTCTACCTGCTCAGGCGAGTAATAATTGATGCCCCATATATCCAGTCTGCCGCTTTTCTGATTGCTGTATGTGCCGCCGATAAATATATCATTGTAATGCAGTTGAAGCACATCTGTATTGTCGCCATCAATATAGAGAGAATCATCCATCCAATGCTTTACCTTATCCACTGAAACAATCTTTCCGACAGGCGTTCCCTTTTTCATCCTGCAATACTGCATTTCCAGAAAGCAGCTGCCGCCCGTTTCTCTGCGCTCATCCTGATTTGCAAAGATATAAAACAACTGTCGGTTATTCATTCTCATCTGCACCTGATTTCCTCGTTCCATCCTCGCAAAACCGTTCTTTAAGCGCGCGCTCGGTCGGGAATATGGATGCAATCAGAGAAATACACTGCAGCATACAAATCATCAAACCGATCAGCGCAATGACATTCTCCTGCGCGCCGATGGTCAGCAGCACCGGCAGCATCGATACAGGAAGCATACGCCATCCAAGCTTCTGCCACAGTCTGCCGCAATACTCGTTGGCAAAATGCCATGTATCCATGTTCTTCATGGAGCGCTCCGTTCTGTAGCCTATGATAGAATTTATCTTCTTGGGGCAGTGCTTTTCCATCATCCATCCGGCGAAAATCATGATCGCAGGAATCAGCAAATCGATCAGAAGCATAAACCACCAAAATCTCATATGTCTCTCCCCTTTCAGATCAACCCTCGTTTTATTTCATTATACAATATACCGATATGCCGTGCAACACAAAAATCCGCCGCAGAAATACATCCGCGGCTAATATATGCTTTTATGCGGTTTTGATTACTTGGCAGACAGTGCCAGTGCTGCGTCGGAAGCGGAGGCTGCGTCGGGAGTGTAGCAGTCGGCGCCGATGCTGTCGCAGAAACTCTGGGTTACGGGAGCGCCGCCGACCATGATCTTGACCTGATCGCGGATACCCTTTTCAACGCACAGATCAACAACAGCCTTCATCTCGCTCATGGTGGTGGTCAGCAGAGCAGAGCAGCAGATCAGGTTTGCATTGTTGGCGATGGCTTCGGAAACGAACTTCTCGGCGGATACGTCAACGCCCAGGTCGATAACCTTCAGACCCTTGCCTTCGAGCATGATCTTGACCAGGTTCTTGCCGATGTCGTGCAGGTCGCCCTTAACGGTGCCCAGAACAGCAGTGCCCTTGCTTTCCATGCCCTCGCCTGCCATGTGCTTCTTGAGCAGATCCATGCCTGCGTTCATGGCACGTGCAGCGATGAGAACCTCGGGAACGAATACTTCGTTGTTCTTAAACTTTTCGCCGACAACGCTCATGCCGACCAACAGACCGTTTTCAATGATCTCCTGGGGCTGTGCGCCTTCGGACAGTGCCTTTTCGATCAGCTGCAGAACGACCTTGCGGCGACCTTTCTGCATCATTTCAGAAATCTCGTTGAAAATGCTCATGGGAATATCCTCCTTAATTTATATACATAGCTTTAGTCTATAAGACCATTATAGGGGAGATGTTCGTCTTTTGATAGTAAAATATTTCCGATTTTAGGATTATCTTTCGTTGATTTTTTGTATTCATTTCACCGTGGTGCGGTCGCGGTACTGTTTTGGCGAAAGCCCGGTGTGCTTTCGGAACACTTTGGTAAAATAACTTTGGTCCTCGAAGCCGCACAGAGCAGCCGCTTCCGCCAGCGAAATGGACGGATCCATTAAAAACAGCTTGCTTTTTTCCACACGCACCTGATTGATGTAGGAAAACAGTGTCTGTCCAGCTTCCTCGCGGAAAAGGCTCGACAGATATGATCGGCTCAAATAGACGTGCTGCGCAATGTCGTCGAGCGAAAGTTTGCGGTCATAATTCTGTCGGATGTACTCCATCGCCTTAAACACCACGTCCGAATGTTTGATCTGCGCAAAGTCGAACGAATGCTGTATGAATCGGTGCATCACGCCGGTGATCCAGATCGACAGCTCCTCGATGTCCGAAAAGTTATTGATCTGCTGCATATAGGTGTCGTTGTAGAGAAATATTTCTCGGCTGTCGGCGCCTGCGTCGATCGATGCGCGCGAGAGCACCACGATCAGTTCGATGATCCTCGGACGGATGCGCTCGATGACGAAATCGTCCGAACAGTAGATATGTCCAAGCAGCTCGTTCAAAAGTCTCTGTGCGCCCTGCTTGTCAC
This sequence comes from uncultured Oscillospiraceae bacterium, assembly GCA_964649595.1. Lineage (GTDB taxonomy): Bacteria > Bacillota > Clostridia > Christensenellales > Aristaeellaceae > RGIG2066. The sequence goes on from CAZYQB010000035.1 coordinate 6,079, forward strand.
CTGCGATCACCGTCTGGCGAAGCTGCTTTTCGTATTCGATGGGATAGGCATTTTCCCATCTTCCGGAGGTCAGCCGATCACGCGCGGAGTAAATCGCACTGAGCAGCTTGTCCTGTTCATAGCGCAGTATCCCCTCCACACGATTGACCACACTGCCGTAAGCCGCCTGTGCGCCCGATTTAAGCACCGCCGACAGATGCCGCACTCTGGACGGATCGATCTGAGAAAGGGCGCTTACCTTTTCGCCAAGCGTTTCCTTTTCCTGCGCAGTCAACTCCAAGAGCGTATCCTGAATGTCGCCCATCACCGCCGGTCCCATTACCATGCCGCCAACCGCTTCGCCGCCTTCCTCCAGCACTGCCGCCGCCACAAACAGCAGCCCCATCGGACAGTAATACACATATTCTCCACTCCAGCGCGCCGCTTCGCTCAGCCCGTATAGATGCGTCGGTCGCGCTTGACAGCGCGCAGAGGTACATTCTTTGCAGAACGACGGAATGCCCTGCGCATACTCAGGCGACAGGGCTGCTTCATCGGATCGTATCACACATCCGTCAATGCCGGTGAGAGCAGACAGATGCTCTGTGAAATCCATACACCGCTTTAAAAGCTGTTCGTTCATATTATGCTTGCTCCATAGTCAGCAGGGGCAGTGTTGTCAAAATACACCGTCCTTCAAAAAAAAACTCCATCTCAGAGGGAACCTTTTTTTGCGACATCATCCTGCATTCAAGTATATCAGAAAGCCCGAAAAAAAGCAAATTTGCAAGCGCAGATTCAAAATATTGTCCAAAGAAAGTGAAAGAAATTCTATCTTTTTCCAGACGGTTGGAGTATACTAAATTTGTATACTTCAAATATAAATCCATATCAGGAGGAAATATATTTATGAATTCCATGCAGCGCGTGCTGACTGCCATGCAGCACAAAGAAGCAGACTATGTGCCGGTATATCCTATCCTCAGCGGCGTGACCCGCAAGCTGATCGGCGCAAGCTATCCCGAGTGGTCCACCAATGCCGACGTATGCGCCAAGGCATTTCTCAAATCCGCAGAGGATTTCGATATCGACTGCATCGTAACGCTCATCGACCTGTCGGTGGAGTGCGACGCATGGGGACAGAAGATCATCTTCCCCGCAGACGAAGCAGCACATCCCGATTATTCCGATACCGTCGTTCAGGATATCGATGAATACGAGAAGATCAAGAAGGTGGACTGGCGCTCTTCCAAGCGTATGCAGATGCACGTTGACGTGTGCAAGAAGCTGGTTGCCGAAAAGAAGGGGGAACTGCCGATCATCGCCTTCGTATTCGGACCTCTGGGCGTGCTGTCGATGATGCGCGGTCAGCAGGATATGTATATGGATCTCTACGATGATCCCGAAGCAGTGCAGGCTGCGGTCGCCGAGGTCACCGAAACGCTCAAGGAATATACTGCTGCCCTGTGCGATACCGGCGTAGACGGCATCATGTTCGACACGCTGTTTGCCTCCGGCTCTATCATGTCCAAATCCATGTGGATGGAGATGGAAGGTGAGCCCATGCGCGAGCTTGCCGAAGTAGTACGCGAGCACGGCTGCCAGGTGATGATCCACAACTGCGGTCAGAAGCCCTATTTCGACGTGCAGATCGAGACCATGCAGCCGACTGCCTTCTCCTTCCTGTATCCGCCGGATGACTGCGTCTCCTTTGCCGAGTGCAAGGAAAAGTACGGCAAGGATATGCTGCTCATCGGCTGTGTGACCCCGGCAAATGCGGTCATCGGCACCGACGAGGAATGGGATCAGCAGTGCCGCGACCAAATCGATGCCATGGCAAAGGGCGGCGGCTTCATGCTGGCTACCGGCTGCGAATATCCGGCAAACGCTGATCTCTCCCGTGCACAGCGCATGATCGACATCGCAAAGACCTACGGAAAATACTAATGGAAAATACTAATGGAAAATGCTAAAATCATCGACCGGCGCACAAGAGTCGATCTGATCGACGGTTTTCTGGGCGCGGGCAAAACCACCTTTATAAAACGCTATACGCAATATCTCAAGGAACAGGGCATCTCGTACATCGTGCTGGAAAACGAATTCGGCGCGGCAGGCGTGGATGCCCGTCTGCTTGATGAAAACGTGCGCGAACTTGCAGGCGGCTGCATCTGCTGCGGTCTGAAGGTCAATTTTCACGATCTGCTCATCGAACTGAGCGCCCACGCCGAGCGCATCATCGTGGAACCCTCCGGCATATTCAACGCCGATGATTTCTTCGACATCATGAACAGTCCGAAGGTGAAGGAAGTCGCCGTGTGCGGCATGATGACGGGTGTAGTCGATCCGTGTTCGCTGTATTCGCTCTCCCCCGTCGATGAGCAGATCCTTTATTCCGAGCTGATCTGTGCAGGTGCGATCCTCATAAGCCGTACCGACCGCGCCGACGAAAAAATAATTGCCGATGCACGCAGTCGGCTTGAGCGCATTTTGGGCACGCTGCCCGAGATCATGGATGCGCGCACCGCACCGCTTGATGCACTCATGCGCTGCACGCCGGTCATGCGCACCCATGCGCGAATGTACGAAAATCACTCTTCGCTTTTTCAGTGCGCCACACTGTACCCCGAAGGAGTATATACGAAATCTTCTCTCTTGTCTCTTGCCGATCGGCTCTTTTCGGGCGAGGCAGGACAGGTCCTTCGAGTCAAAGGCGTATTTCATGCGGAAAACGGAATGCTGCTGCTCAATGCCGCTGCCGACGGTGCCGAGGTCTCGATCTGTGAAGGCGAAGCAGTGCTCAATGTGATCGGACATGGCTTACAGAGAAAAAACATCCGCCGATTTTTGAGCGAATATACTTTCTAAAAGTATCAGTCTGCTGTATAATATTCTCATCAAAATCACATGAGAGGTGTTTTTCATGGCGTCCGACATGACCTCCAGAGAAATCATCCGCCGCATCATCCGCCATCAGGAACCGCCTCGCCTCGGCTGGGACTTTGCCCACGATGCCTATCGCGACATTGCCTCCGTCGGCATGATGCGCCTGATCGATACTACATCTGAAGCATATCGGCAATTCGGCAATCATCAATCTCTTCAGCGCAAAGCCCGATTTCATGGCGAAGTGCGCATGGACGCCTACGGCAATATCTACGGCAGACTCAACGGCAAAACCAAGGGTGAATGCGTGCTGGGCGCATTAGAGGAGGACTGGGATCTGCTGGAGAACTTCCGCTTCCCCCAAATTGATCTAAAGCGTGTGGAAACGGTCAAATCTTGGAATCTGCAGGACAGTGACAAATACATACTGGCACCTATGATCCCCGGCGTATTTTCCACACTGCGCGATCTACGCAAAATGGACAATGCATTGATGGACACCCTCGCAGAGCCGGAGATGATCGAAGCATATATGGAGAAATTCACGCCGTTTATGCTCAGGCAAGTCGAGCTGACCGCCGACTGCGGCGCAGACGGCATTATCATCTATGATGACTGGGGAATGCAGTTTTCACCCTTCATCAGTCCGGCATCCTTTTCAGAGCTGTTCGCGCCGGTGTATAAAAAAATCGCCGACGTGTGTCACGAGCGCGATATGGATATGATCCTGCATTCCTGCGGCTGCGTACAACCGTTAATGGAATATATGCTCGCATCGGGCATTGACGTATTCCAGTTTGACCAGCCGGAAGCCATGGGCAGCCGCTACTGGGCAGAAAATTACGGACACCGCGCGGCATTCTACTGCCCGGTGGACATCCAGAAGATCATGCCCACCGGCAACCGCGCACTGATCGAAAATACCGCACTGGAAATGGCGGAAGCCTTCAAACAATGCGGCGGATCGCTAATCATCAAGGACTATCCCTCATGGGAGGATATCAATGTGGATCGTCAGTGGGCGCGTTGGGCAATGGACGTGATCGTAAAGCACTCCGCCCTGCGCTGATCTCCTTTACCTCCGCATAACATTTCAAAAAAAGAGAGCTGCACTGCGCAGTTCTCTTTTTTTGACACCCTGCACGGCACAGTTTTTCTCTTGACAAAATTGTGAAATGGGCATAAACTCTCTTTATATGTTATTTTGCCAGTCAATGACCCTTTATATCAACGCTTGCTTCAAAACGAGCAATACACAGAAATAGGAGAGCAAAATGGATCCATTCAGCATAGAACTAAACAAACTTCTGGTCAGCACCTATCGCGAGATCACGCGCATCGAGGAGATGGTGCTGCAGAATCTAAGCAAGGACAATCTGAGCATTGCCGAACTGCATATGCTCGATGTGGTCGGGCGCAAGGGCTGCACCGTAACGGACATCGCTCAGAGCATGGGCATCTCCATGCCCTCTGCCACCATCGCGGTAAAAAAGCTGGAAAAGAAGGGCTACGTTACCAAGGAGAAAGACCCCGACGACGCGCGCCGCGTATGTATTCAGCTGACCATGCTCGGTCGCCGCGCCGAAGCCGCCCATTACTGGTTCCACCGCTATATGGTAAAGAGCGTAGAAAAAGCAGTGCCCGCTGAAGAGCGTACGGTGCTTCTCAAGGCACTCACCGGACTGAACGATTTCTTCGCCCTGAAGGGGTCAGAGCTGGAAAAAACCTTCTCGCCCGAGTCGCTTGAAGCCTCTAAGGAAAAAATGCTCTCGGAACGACAGGACTCGCCCGTTCAGCCGTAATCACCGGCAAAGGAGTTTCTCATGCGCGAAGAAGAAAAAATCGTCGCCGGCATACTGTTCTGTCCGGCAGATCCCGAGCTGAAAGCCATCAAGCTCAGAACTCACAATCTCAATGTGGACTACAACCGCACCCATGAAGATGAGACCGAAAAGCGCGCCGCCATCTTGAAAGAAATCGTAGGCGAAATAGGCGAAGGCTCGTTTATACAAGGTCCCATCGCCTTCCATTACGGCAGGCACACCCGCATCGGCAAGCACTTTTTTGGCAACTTCAATCTGACCATACAGGACGATGCCGCCGTCACCATCGGCGACAATTGCTCGTTCGGTCCCAATGTTGCCATCGTCACACCCTGTCATCCGCTGCTGCCGGACGAGCGCCGCGCCATGCGCTGCGCCGACGGTGTGGTGCGTCACCTGTGCTACGCAAAGCCGGTTTCAATCGGAAATGACTGCTGGCTGGGCGCAAACGTAGTGGTCTGTCCGGGCGTTGCCATCGGTGACGGCTGCGTAATCGGCGCGGGCAGCGTGGTCACGCGCGATATTCCGCCCATGAGCATCGCCGTGGGCAATCCCTGCCGCGTGCTGCGTACGCTCACCAAGAAGGACAGTATGCGTAACCTGCCGGAGATTCTCTCGGACAACGAAGTGCTGTGACACGCCTTCTTCTCGTGCAATGTCAGCCCCATAACAAAACTGCTGCGCCCAATGCGGGTACAGCAGTTTTGTTGCGTTATTCATCATTTCAGTACCCAGCGATAATGCCCGGTAATGACCACCTTTTCATCCTTCAGTCGTGAATAATCGAGGTTGTCCTCCTCCATTGCACCATTGCTGGTAAAGTGGATGATCCACGGCTGACCATCCAGACCGCGCCGATCGGATACGATGGCGACATGGCTGGGCGAATAAAACACGATGTCGCCCGGCTGCCACTGATCAATCTGCGTAACATCCTTGGTCAGCTTCTGGCAATGCCTTTCAAAAAATACCATCAGATTGGTCACTCGTCGAAAATCGATCAGCGAATTGGCACGGTTAGGATATGCCGAAGGATTATTTCGTATATCCTCATCCAGCAGCGCCTTAAAATCATAGCCTGCCCCTTCGAGTGCGCGCCATATCACATCGGTGCATACGCCTCTCTCCAGCGGCGGCTTGCCGTTTGACCAGCTTGCATCATAGGTCGGATCAGTGCGCACATATGCGCGCGCCGCCAGCACGATATCGGTGTAATCATCGATTCCGTCGCCGTCTCCGTCATATTCGCTGTGAATGGTATCCACGCCGAAGAACAGCTTTGCATACAGCTTCCAAAATACGGTGGATTCAAATGCCGACACGACAATGCCTGTCACCAGCAGAATCATCATCATACTCCTGAGCAACCGCACCAGACATCCCGGTTTTCTCTTTACGGAAGCCGATCTGAATTCAGCGTTCATCATACTCACTCACCCTCTTTTGCAAAAATGTATTTCACCCGAAAATAAGTTCCCTTACAGGATCAGCGTAGCATCACCAAAGGAAAAGAAGCGATATCCTTCACGAACGGCTTCTTCATAGGCGGAAAGAAATTGTTGCAGTTGTTTCCGCATTTATTT
>CAZYQB010000036.1:0-12340 GCA_964649595.1 uncultured Oscillospiraceae bacterium
GGGTCAGAGACAGCTTTTGTCCATCGCCCGCGCCATCCTCGCCAATCCCGCCATCCTCATTCTGGACGAGGCGACCTCCTCTGTCGATACCCGTACCGAGATGAAGATTCAGCAGGCAATGCTGAAATTGATGGAAGGACGCACCAGCTTCGTCATCGCGCACCGCCTGTCCACCATCCGTCATGCGGATCAGATCATGGTCATCAACGGCGGCTCCATCATCGAACGCGGCACACACGCCGAGCTTATCGAGCAGGACGGCTTCTACGCACATATGCTCAACAGCCAGTACAGAGCTGCAGAAAACGTCCGCTGATCGGCTGCGTTGCTGCCAACATCATCGGCAATAATATCCAAAGGAACTCGCTCCCAGCTTATCACTGAGAGCGAGTTCTTTTATGTGGTTATGCGAATGTTTTTAAGCAGCAGTGTCCTCAGCCGGAGCAATCATCGTTTCAAGCTTCATGAATATCCAACTTTCGGTCTCCTCGTCATAGCAGAAGCCGAAGCGCTCGATGATCTGCTCGCCGTCCTGCTCGCGAAGCATCTCAATGGCGAAGAACCGGCACTTGGTGCCGACCTCCAACCAGATCTCTACTACTGGGAAGCTTTCGAACAGCATTTTTTCAAATGCAGCCTTTTCTTCCTCGGTAACGATCTTATCGATGTTCACGATCTGCACGGCAGCGGTGCCGGTTTCACCCTCGGTCTCAGAACTGATCTTATGCGGCTCTTTCTCAAAAGCATCTGTCCGACAGCCGCTTTATAAACAGATCCACGCAACGAAAATGGATCTGCTTCATTCACATTGCGCGGGTCTTTACTTCGATCCCTTCACCTTTTCGATCTTTCCTACATAGAAATCACACAGTTCCTGCGCCACTTCCATGTCCAGCGCTTCGCTCACGATCCTGCATTCCGCCTTATCCTCGCACGGATACACCCATGCCCATGCGCCGTTTCGTTTTACACACATTCCGTCGGTCATATCCGGCTCCTGTTCTTCCGATATGAGACTGCTCAAAATGCGTCCCTTATCTTTCCACTCCACTGCTACCGATCTCACTCTCCGGCTGAGCTGCGGCATCCTCATGCGCCAATTGGTCAGCGTCAGGGTACGCTTTCCCAGCATCGCAATGCACTGCATGGCAGCGTACAGACCGTCAAAGAGCATCATCAGCTGATGGCGGCTTTCCTCCAGCAGTGCGTTCATCAGGTGCGCACGCTCGCCCTTCACGCGCACGATTTCTCCGTCATACTGCTGAGCCAGCGCTTCACAGGTATGCGGCGCACTCATCGGTAATACGATGCGGCGCACTCCCTGCTCAAGCAGCGTCCATACCCTCAGCAGCATTCCTTCGCTCTCGCTCAAACCGCCGTCCTCGTCGGCAATGCGCATTCCCTCGCCGTTTTCGGTCAGCCAAATGCCGATCTCCCCGGGCGCAAGTTCCATCATCTCATCCTCCCATTCGGCGCGCGTCGGACAGCCTGCCTTCTCCAGCGCACATTCGGCAACAGACAAAAGCTGCTCATTCGGCGTACACACCGCAACCGGCGGTCGTAGCCGGCGCAGCGCCTCAATATCCGTGTTTTCCAGCAGATAGCCGATGTACATTAGATCTCCCCGCCCGGCAGACACCGGCAGCTTCGTTATCGCGGCAAATGCACGTTCATAGTCCTGCCGCTGCAGCAGATTTTCAATTTTTCGCTGCACCGCCGCCTTCAGCTCTGCGCCGTTTTCATCCAGCGGACGCATACTTTCCTCATCTACAAACACCGCGCCGCCTGCGTGCAGCAGATGCACCATCACGCGAAGCTGCGGCAGCGTGCATACTCCGGCATTAAGCATCTGAACGCCCTGCGCCATCAATCCGGACTCCACCGCCAACGCATATGACAGCGCCACAGAGGACGAGCTGCGCCCGATCAGCAGCGTTTTCGCCCGCACGACAGAAGCATATGCCTGCGCCGTGCGCGACGCCTGAGAAGGCGTACCGAGTCTGAGAGTGCCCATCGAAAAGCTCTCCCGTTCGCCGCCGCCCCACACTACGTTGGCATCGATCCGCACCGAATCGCCGATGTACTTGCGCGGCCATATCTTGACCGACGGCAGAACGGTGCTGCGCACACCAATGACCGCACCGCTGCCGATCACGCTTTCCTCAAACGCGCAGCTGTCCTCACCCATACGCGCACCGCTGAGCAACACACAACCTCGAATCTGCGCCCCTGTGCCGACGCGCACATTATCCCATAGCACAGATCGCTTGATACTAGCGTTTTCGCCCACCACACAGCCCGCACCGATCACGCTGCAGGCACCGATGCGTGCGCCCTCTCGAATAACGGCATCTTCGCCGATATAGCAGGGTCCTTCAAGCACTGCGCTGCGGTCTATTCGCGCACCTGCCGCGCGATACACGCCGTTTGGTCGCACACTCATATCCAAATCAATGCACCCATCCATGGCATCCATATGAGCGCGCAGATATGCCGAAATATCTCCGATATCGCACCAGTAGCCCTGCATCTCATAAGCATAGATCGGCAATCCCTTCTCCAGCAGCAGCGGAAACAGTTCGCGCCCGAAGTCATACGCCCGGTCGGTCGGAATATACCTGAGCACTTCCGGCTCCAGAATATAAATGCCGGTATTGACCATATCCGAAAAGACCTCGCCCCAGTTGGGCTTCTCCACAAAGCGGCGAATTCTCCCTTCATTATCTGCGATCACCACGCCGTATTCCAGCGGATTCTCCACCCGTTTTAAAACAATGGTCGCAAGTGCACCCTTTTCCCGATGCATCTTGAGCGCGTCGCTCAGGTCACAGTCGGTCACGCCGTCGCCCGACAGCACCACGAAGGTCTCATCCAGAAAATCCTCCGCCTGCTTGACGCTGCCCGCCGTGCCCAACGGCTGCTTCTCCACATAATAGCGCATGAACATATTCATCTGCGCGCCGTCGCCGAAATAGTCGCTCACTCGCTCCGGCAAGTACTGAAGCGTCGCCGCCGCCTCATGGATGCCGTGCCGCCTGAGCAGTTCCAGCGCATAGCTCATCACCGGTCTGCCCATCAGCGGAACCATCGGTTTCGGGCAGTCACACGTTAAGGGACGCAGTCTGCTTCCTTCTCCGCCCGCCATGATGATCGCCTTCATAGTTTTCCCTCCTCGACCGGAAACAATATCTGTTTCTCATTTACTATGAACTATCATTGCCTCAAAAAGGGAAAATATGCAAAACAAAATCCGCACGGTGCGAATGACCCTTTTTTTCGGATCATTCGTATCGTGCGGATAGATGTTTCTTTAAGAAAAACTTTAGAACGCCATTCGCACAAACGGGCTCTCGGAAGCTGCAGGCAGACTCAGCAGCTCACGTCCAAGCTGAACGTAATAGCGGTAATTTTCGATGGATACGCCGTTAGGAATACGGTGATCCAACGCAAACGCCGTGCCGCCGCCCTTCATCACGTCGCACATCTTATATTCCAATTCGCGACGGATATCCTCTTTGGTGCCGCGCAGCGCATACTTGTCGATACCGCCCTTGATGGCAAGGCGCTTGCCGTATTTTTTGCGCGTCTCGACCATATCCATGCCCGAACCCGGCTCGAAGGGATACATTACATTGATGCCGCAGTCCAAAAATGCATCGATGACCGGATTCATGTTGCCGTCGCTGTCCTGAGTAAAGAGCTTGCCGCCATGACGGCGCACCTCGTTCCAGATGCGCAGGTAGTAGGGCTTGATGAACTCGCTGATCTGCGCCGGTCCCACCAGCGGACCGGACTTGCCTGCCATATCCTCATGAACCGCCAGATTGTCCACCACCACGAAGTCGTTTACGCGCTCAAGAACCTTCAGCGCCGTATTCGACATGGTCTGAAGCATATCCTCGATCATCTCCGGCTCCTCATAAAAGGCAATGCACAGCTCCGCCTCGCCCAGCAGCTGTCTCGGCTCATCGAATCCGCCCGGCATCCATGCAATCACCAGATGACCTTCCTGCTGCAGTTTCTTTGCCAGAGCCAGCTTTTCATAATCGATGCGATCCTCGCTGAACTCATACCAGTGCTTGACTTTGAGCCAATTCTCCATCGTTTCCACCGGATGCTCCATCGGCAGCGGAATGGTGGCGCTCTCCTTGCACAGGCGGCACTTGCGTCCCATATCATCGATGATAATCTTTTCTTCGGCATTTTCGGAAAGCACGCGCGGCTTGATACCGGTCACGGGCCCTGCCAGAGAGCCGATGTCGATATACTTTACGTTGTCCCAACCGAACGCACTGAGATTTCGCTCCTTTTCGGATACTCCGGCTGCGCGCCATTCCCGATCAAGCATACCCAGCGGTCCAAACTGCTCGGTAAACATCTCTCTACCAATGTTTTCAAAGGTCATATGCGCGATATATTCTTCTCGATTCCAGATCATGCGAGTATCTCCCTTCGTCAATCATCGCATTTTTTACGATCATGCATTTGGTTTTTATGGAAATTCCACCTTCATATATCTTAACACCGCTTCGATCAAATAGCCAGAACTTTTTTTGCTCTTTTCCGAACTATATTTCCTCATACTTTCTCGGCATCCCCTATCCTTTCAAAAACACCGATCTCCCGCCGCAGAAAAGTAGCGGGAGATGAATTTTGATGTATCCTTACTCGGTGATCGCCTTAGGCGGATTGCAGGCAGGGCAGGCGATCTTGCCTTCGATCAGCGCTTCCATCAGCGTATGCGGCAGGAAAGTGGTAGTCGTGGAGGTAGCACAGCGGTCACGGCGATGATAATGAGCCGTGTTGGCGCTGTAATAAACCGTGGTATCTCCATTGGTCACATTGCCAATATTTGCTCCGCTGTTGGTCGTCTGAGGCTGCACAGTTGCAGATGCGTTGGTCGCAGTAGGAGCAGCAGTCCGGGTTTCCCCTACGCCTTCCGGCACACCGTCTACATAATAGCGCGCACCGCAGGCATCACAGGGTCTGAGCGAGGCACTCGTGCGTGCAGCATCGAGCGTCATGATGGTCCAATCCGCGGTGTTAGATTCACAACCGGTACGGGTATGCCAGTAGTTGTCCGTAGAAACATAGACCGTGGGCTTGCCGTCCGTGACCCATGCATCATCGATCGGATTGCAGTACGGGCAGGCGGTCAGCCCCTTCTGAACGGCGCTGGCGATGGTGTGCTGCTTTGCATTGGACATCGTGCCGCACTTACTGCCCTTGTGATACCACTTGCCGTTGCTGGTATGCCATACGAGCATATCGCCGACTTCCTCCAGTTCAGGAATGAGCGCAGGATTGACGGTCGGCTCAGGCGATGCAGTGGGCGTGGGCGTTGCAACGGGTGTCGCCGTGGGCGAAGGCGTGGCCGTAACAGGCGGAACGGGCGTAGGAGAGCCGCTTACGCCGCTGCTGGGTGTAGGACGATCCAGCATATTTGCCGATGCCTCCACAGTCGGAGTAGGCGTAGGCGACGGAGTAGGCGTCGGGGAAGGCGTAGGACGGTTCATCAGCGAAGCGATACCCTGCATATCACCGTCGCCCGGCTTGAGCGCCATCGGCGGCACCTGCGTAGGCGCAGGCGTGGGAGAAGCGATCGCATCAAGCAGCTGACCAAGCGCCTGATCGCCGGCGACCGCACCGATCTCAAGACCGTTGTCGATCACGGCAGTCCAATTTTCGCCAATGCCCTCAAAGAACGAAGCAACACTCTGCGTGCTCTTATCGATGGCGGTAGACACAGCGTGCTGTGCATGACGGATATCCTCATTTTCAAAGGGATACCACAGCGCCGCACCGATCTCAAGGAAGAACAAAATGAGCGAAAGCAGCGTTGCCATCAGCTTCACGCCGCCGCGCCACTTCAGGCGCTTGCGCCAAAGCAGAATCAGACCGATCGGGCAAAGCACGATCAGCATGACAATGGTCAACACCTTGTACCATGTATCCTTTTTGGGCTTCTGCGGCTTGTTCGGGGGCATCATATCCTGATAGCCGGGGCGCTTTTCAGAACGCATCATGTAATTCTGACCCCAGCTGAACTTAAAATGCATCGATCCCTGCATGAGTATTTCCTCCTGTTGTGATGCTCCTGTCTGCAGGCGTTCTGCAGTATTTGCTGTTTATCACGCTTTATTTCCACTGCGCCCACACATCGGGACAATATCCCACAGTGGCAAGCTTTCCGTTGCGAACGATGGGCGTTTTGAGCAATTTGGGATGATCGCGCAGCGCCTCCAGTGCAGCGATGGCATCGGAAAGCTGGCTGATGTAATGGCTCTGCCAATCCTTGTCGCTCAGGGCGATCATGTTCTTCACGCCTACCTGACGGCTCACACTCTCCAGTTCTCTAAGTCCCATTGCGTGCTTGTTCAGATCGACAAACTGATAGGCGATCCGGCGCTCCTTAAAATAGCGTTCCGCCTTCTGCACCTCGAAATCGCGCTTGTGCGCATAGATTTGGACGTTCATTGTGCGTATTCCTCGCTTCCGGCAACCGAAGAAATGCGGTTAAAGGGCCAGATAATATATTCCACCTTGCCGATGACCATATCCTCCGTAATCATGCCGACATTGCGGCTGTCGTTGCTGTCATCACGATTATCGCCCATGACATAATAGCAGCCTTCGGGGATCTTTACCGGACCGAAGCTGTTGCTCGCCTTGTCGAAGCGCACCGTGCGGCTGTCGGAGAGGAACGGCTCCTCGATCGGCTGATCGTTGATATACAACACACCGCCGCGCACCGAAAGCGTATCGCCCGGCAGACCAATGACGCGCTTTACATACTGGTCATCTCGGTTGGGATATCTGCAGATCACCACGTCAAAGCGTTCAGGAGAATTGAGCTTCATATCCAGCACATTGACAAACAGACCATCGCCGTCAAGCAGCGTATCAGACATGGACGGACCGTCTACTCGAATGATGGTAAACAGATAACTGCGGATGATTATCACCAGCACCAGCGCTACGACAAACGAAACGATCCATTCGCGCAGTTCCTTTTTTACCTTGGTCGAAAGCAGCTGCTTTTTCTTGTCCTCTCCTTCAAACGCAAGCAGTTTCTTACTCGCTTCATCCGAGGACTGCCGATTTTGCTGATCGAGTTGTTTTTCCTTTTCGCTCATGGCGCTCACGACCTTTCACGGATTTTATTGAGGTTTGCTTTTTCCTATTCCACCGCGCCGAATCGACTGAGGGGCCAGAGCACAAAGCGCACCTTGCCCTCGATCCGACTCACCGCACCCACATCTGCCGAATGGCTGTCGTGGGAGATGGGGCGATTGTCGCCCAGCACAAAATATTCATCCTCTTCCAGCGTAGTCAATGGGTAATTGTAGTTGGCAGCATAGGTGATATAATCTTCTTCGAGCTGCTCGCCATTTACATAAACGGTGCCCGCTTTTACTTCCACCGTATCGCCGGGCAACGCAATAATGCGCTTGACACAGCGATCCTCTCTGCCGGGATAATAGCAGATCACCACGTCGCCGCGCGCATAGCCCTCTATTTTAGGCGTAAGCAGCGACACATACAGCTTATCGCCATTTTGGAGAGTTTCCAGCATCGATCCACCCTTGACGGTGATAATCTCAAATAGAAACAGTTTGATAATCAGCACGATCAAAAACGCCAGCAGCAATTCACGGATCCACGACAGCATTTCCTGCTCGACCTTCCTTTTCCTGGGTTTTCTGCCGTTTTTCTTTGCTTTTCGATAAGATACATCCTTCTTGTGAGTTTCGGGTACGTTTTCCATAGTTACCTCTGTTCGCTTCTTCTGCCGCAGGGCGGCGTGTATTGCGGAGCAGTATGCAGTGCATTTGGATCATTTGCCCCCGGGCGCGACAGCGCCGCCGGAGATGATCTTCTTGACTCGCTTTTCAAATTCCGGACGATCCAGCATCACGATTCGTCCGCAGCCCTCACAGCGTATTTTAATATCTGCACCGGTGCGGGTAACGACCCATTTGTCACTGCCGCAAGGATGCGCCTTTTTCATCTGCACAATGTCACCCAGCGATAAAAGCATGAAGCGTCCTCCTTTCAAAAAAGCCGTCTGCACATTGCAAAACAGCAGCCTTCTATTTATTATACGCCTTATTCTGTTTCAGGGCAAGGACTTTTTTGCAGAACAATTAATAACATCTTTATTTAAGAGCATCAGCGGTTTTAAAGACAATATCCTTCGCTTATTTGGCGCTGGAAATAATAAAAAAGTTCATTCCTCAACAAACGAATCCAAAGCAAATCAGACTCCGACATCACCTTGCCGGAGTCTGAAAGGATCTCAAAAATCAATCTCACGCTTTATTCGATGATGTTGCTGGTGATGTAGTCCACGCCGTATTCGATCATGCGCTCGGCATCCTCAAGCTTATCCACCGTCCACACGTTGATCTCGATGCCGTTTGCGTGCAGCTTCTCGACCAGCTCCTTGGTCACGGTGACCGAGCCGAAATGGATATCCAGATCGAGCGAATACTGCTTGAGCGCATCCATGACCTCGCCGGTGAAGCTACCCACCAGATACTGCGCCTTCTGCTCGGGCAGTACGCTTCTGAGATAGATCAGGTTGGGCAGATCGAAGGAGATAAAGATGGTGTCCTGCAGATGATCTTCTGCACGAATGATCTCGATCACCTTATTGATATCTTCGCTCTCGAAGTGATTCTTCAGCTCCAGCACGCTCACCTTGCCGTACTTCTTGCAGATCTGGATGTACTCCTGCAGCGACGGAATGCGCAGATCGGCTCTGCCGCGCTTGCCGTCGGTATCCACCAGACGCAGCGAACGCAGCGTTTCAAAGGTGGTATTTTCAACGCGCATATTGTCCAGCGCGACGCGCTTTGTGGTATCGTCATGAATGACCACAAACTTTCCGTCGGCAGTGCGGTGAACATCGGTTTCGATGCCGTAATAGCTGCGGTTGCCTGCCGCCACGAATGCAGAAGCGGTATTCTCCAGTTCGATCCCACTCAGACCGCGATGCGCCACCATCAGCACATTGCCTTTGTTGTTCAGATGCAGAGTATCCTTCATTTTTTATTCTCTCCCTTCATAAACAGGTTCCTTTTGCCCTTAGTATAGGAGAAAGCGCCACAAAAGTCAAGACAGATTTCACGCACGCCGCACGCTGACTGCTTTACACGCATTACCGACCTGTGGTAAAATAAAAACAATCATTTTATACGCGGAGGATATTGAATTATGAGCTATCACTTTGAAAACGAAAAAGTAACCGCCATCTTCAACGAACTGGTCGAACGCTATCCGGCGCTGAATGTCTGCCGCGAGCAGATCGAAGCGGCAGCGGCAATGATGATCGAGTCCTTTAAAAGCGGCGGCAAGCTGCTGACCTGCGGCAACGGCGGCAGCGCTTCGGATGCCGAGCATATCGTAGGCGAGCTGATGAAGGCGTTCGTTCTGCCCAGAAAGCTGAGCCGCGAAATGTGCGACAAGCTGAATGATGAATATCTCTCTTCCAATCTGCAGGGCGCACTGCCGGCAGTATCCATGATCGGTGAATCGGCACTGAGCACCGCCTATGCCAACGACTGCGCACCCGACCTCGCCTTTGCGCAGCAGGTACTCGGTTTGGGGCGCGAGGGCGACGTGCTGCTGGGCATCACCACCTCCGGCAATTCCAAAAACGTACTCTACGCCGCAAAGGTCGCCCGCGTACAGGGCATGAAGGTCATCATGCTCACCGGTGAAGGCGGCGGCAAGTGCGTATCTCTCGCCGATGTCGCCATCTGCGTGCCCGAAAAGGAGACCTTCAAGGTACAGGAATACCACCTGCCTGTCTATCATGCGCTGTGCCTCGCCATCGAAGAGGTATTCTTCGGCTGATGCGATGCTCCCCGATCTCCATCCGGGAGCAGAAAACCGATGTATAAAAAGGCAGGATTCGATTCATGTTTTCTCTTACACCCAACTACAAGCATCTGATCGTGATCGATCTGGAGTGGAACCAGCGCGGCTACAATCCCGATCTGAGAATGTCAAGTGAGATCATCGAGATCGGCGCGTGCCGCGTGGACCAAAACTATCGGATCATAGACACCTTTAGCGAAATCATTCGTCCCCGACTATACAAGAAAATCGAGCGCCACGTCAAAAACGTAACCGGCATTACCGAGGATGAGCTGTCCCTCGGACGCTCGTTCAAGGATGTCTACAATGAGTTCATCAAATGGTGCGGCAGCGACCTTCAGCTGGTCACATGGGGCACCGGTGATTTTCCCGTGCTTCAGGAAAACGTGCAGTTCTACAAGCTGCCCATGCCCTTTGCGCCCGCCCTCGATGCACAGATGGTCTTTTCACTGGCGTGCCTGCACGAGGAGCATCAGCAGATGAAACTGCACAATGCGCTTGAGGCGATGGATCTCTCTCCCGATGTGCCTGCACATCGCGCAGTATATGATGCCGAATGCACCGCGCGCCTGCTCGCACCGATCTCGCAGCATTTTGCCAAGCTGACTGACGAGCAGAAAAAGCACATCCGTGTGCTTCACGAGCGCGAAGTCCGTTCGACTTTAGCGCAGCCGCGCATCGTCTATACTTGCTATGAATCGCACAATCTGCTGCTCAAGGATCATTCTCTTACCGCCGTCAAGTGTCCTGAATGCAGGAAAAAGCTCAGCTGCGAAATGCCATGGTTCTTCCACAACAAGAAGTATCTTTCCCTTGCATTCTGCGCGGAACATGGTATGTTTTTCTGCCAGATGAATCTTCGCCGCACTCCCTCCGGCACGTTCAATATGCAGCAGCGCATCTATCTTGCCGACGAGGAACAGATGACTGACGTTCGCGAAAAGTATGCCGCATTCCTTGCCGCGCCTGCTGCCCGTATGCGCCGCAATCAGAATCCCTCTACCCCTTCCAACACGGAAAATGCCGCTGCCGCCGCATCCGGTCAGCATACCGAATCGGCAGTACTCGCGCAATAGCAGCATAAAACCTCCGCCGCACTGTTGTTGTAAACAGGCGGGCGGAGGTTTTGCGTTATGTAGATTTTATGCCACAAACAAGATCTGATACCCGATCATAAACGCGCCCATCAGGAAGGTATACACGGCGAACCAGCGCATACCGACTTTCTTGACCACGGCAAGCATCAGCTTGATGGCGAGTATGCCCGAAACGGCAGCCACGACCACGCCCACGAGCACCGGCATCCAGCCGCCGAGCGATTCGATAACGCTCATAAACTGAACGGAGAATTCCACGCCCAGAAGCTGCGCTTCATCATACATATCCTTCAGATCCAGCACCGCCGAGCCAAGAATGGCGGGAATACTCATCAGGAACGAGAAATCCGCCGCGCGCTTTCGAGTAAGACCGGAGAACATACCACCGCAGATGGTGCTGCCCGAACGCGACAGACCGGGTGCAATGGCGACCGCCTGCATACAGCCCATAATCAGAGCATCGGCGGCAGTGACCTTTTTGTGCTTGTTGACGCGCAAGCGGTTGACCGATTCGCCCAAGATCAGCACAAAGCTGGTCAAAAGAAAACTCACGCCCAGATACGCGCCTTCAAAGAGCTGATCGATAAAATCACCCAACAGCAGCGCCGCGATCACCGTGGGAATGGTCGCAAGAATTACCCATTTGAGTTCCGATGCGATGGGGTGTGCGATCATGCGGAAAATCTTTTTCCAGTACACCACGAACACCGCAATCAATGTGCCCAGATGCAGCAGAATGCTCAGCGTCATCGGCACATCGCGAAGTCCCAGAAACATCTGTCCTACCGCCAGATGTCCGGATGAACTGATCGGCATAAACTCCGCCAATCCCTGTATCAGACCCAGAATTTCCGCTTCAATGACAGACAAACGAATGCACCTCCCGCATCAACAATCCTTTTTTATCGTACTCACACCACAATATTGACCAGACGACCGGGCACGAAGATCAGCTTCTTGATCTTTGCGTCGCCAATGAGCTTCTTAACCTCGTCGCACTCGGCGAAGTAGGCGGGTGCTACATCGCGAGTCAGGTCTGCGGGAATACTCATGCGTCCGCGAACCTTACCGCGGATCTGCACGGCGATCTCAACGGTATTCTTGACCAGCGCAGCAGGATCATATTCAGGCCACTTCTCACGAACCAGTTCGGGACCGAAGGCGCACATTTCGTTGATCTCTTCGGTGATATGCGGTGCCACGGGGTTGAGCATCTGAATGAGGACCTTCATTTCGCCGCGGGTGATCTTGCCCTTAGAGTAGATGGTGTTGACCAGCGACATCATAGCGGCGATGGCGGTGTTGAACTTCATCTTTTCGATATCCTCGCTCCCCTTCTTGATGCAGGTGTGTACATC
>CAZYQB010000037.1:0-12136 GCA_964649595.1 uncultured Oscillospiraceae bacterium
GGCTCGATGCCGTAGGCTTCGATCTGCTCCTTGCCGTCCAGACCCAGCAGCTTTTCTACCTCCAGCTCGACCGGCAGACCGTGAGTATCCCAGCCTGCCTTACGGGTAACGGACTTGCCCTTCATGGTCTGATAGCGCGGGATCAGATCCTTGATGGCGCGGGTCTCGATGTGACCGATATGCGGCTTGCCGTTTGCCGTAGGCGGTCCATCGTAGAAGGTGAACACATCGCAGCCTTTTCTCAGGTCGATGGTCTTTTTGAATACTTCGTTTCTGCGCCAGAAATCCACGACTTGATTTTCACGGGTCTGAAAATCGAGCGCATTGGAAACTTTCTCGATCATTTTGAAGTGACCTCCTATAAAAAATGTTTATATACATTCAATTGCATAGTCCGCCAAAAGCCTTCCCCTTGAGGGGAAGGTGGCTGCGGAGCAGACGGATGAGGTGTCTCCCATTGCATAGGAGCAATTACTTCACCCAGAAACGAAGGACTGTCTCTTATCAAAGACGAGCAGATAACTTCTTTTCGAGAACAGCAAATTCGTCTCGGGGACACCTCATCAGTCAGGCTTGCCTGACAGCTTCCCCTCAAGGGGAAGCCTCCGTTTCATTTCAACCTACTGTCAGTTCTCCGATTGACGATAAGTGAATACTTTCGGAAAAACAAAAAAACCTCATCCCACTATGGGACGAAGCTTCGCGGTACCACCCATGTTGACGCGCACAAAAAGGCGCATCCACTCTAAACGCGTGCGGATTCACACGCTGCCGCTGTAACGGGCGAACCCCGGCAGAGCCTACTTAAATCGATCGTATTCGTTCGGTCTGCGGCTCAGAGGTGATTCCCCAATGATTCTCTTTACCGGACTTGCACCATTCTCCGGTTCGCTTTGAAAGAGAGATTCACGAGCGTTCCTCATCGCTGCCATTGATGTATATACGAACCTATTATATCCGTGAAATCTCTCTTCGTCAACCCGACACAAAGATTTAACCCGAATTATTTTTCCGAATTCTGACGGATATTCAATGCCCAATGCGCTCCGCTTCTGAAGCCGCGGGCGTATTCACTCTCCCCTTCGTTAAGGAACACTTCTATTTGAACATCCATATATTCCCTGAAAAGATCCATCAGCTCCTGAGGCATCTCTTCTATCAATTTCAATTCAAGCTCCAAATTTCGCTCAAGCAGCTTGAAATACTCTTCGTCTGCAGCGCGCAGCTCTTCCTCGGTCATATAGCATGGGATTTTTTCGTTATTCATTATGGTTTCCTTTCTCTGCATAGATTAAGTCTTTTTTCGTATATTATATCATTCATTTACTTCATATTCAACAACTAATTTCAGGATTTTTAAATTATTCCCGTTGGTTGTTAAAATATGATCGTAAAGGTGGTGATCGTATGCTGAAAAACCTGCGTATGCTCAGAGAGGAAAAGGGAATCAGTCAGCAGAAACTGGCGGATACCATCGGCGTTTCGCAGCCCTCTATCAATAAATATGAAAATCACAACATCGAACCCGATATATACACGCTCAGCCTCATGGCAGACTACTTTGACACCTCTATCGATTTCATCGTGGGGCATACGAGCATTCGCCGAAAGATCGAGGAAACCGAAGAATGTGCTCTCAATGAAACCGAACAGGGATTGGTCAATGATTTCCGCGCACTCTCCAAAGAAGAAAGAGAGTGTATCCTCACCGTGATGCGAACACTCAAATCAAAATAATTCATCCATCTGATTCCTTCAGAGCATCATTTCCTCTGAAGGAATTTTTTTATTTCCAATTTCAGATCCGTCATCTTCAATTTTATAGCCACAACCATAAGTTGTTAATAACTTCATTTAATTGTTTTTGCCTCTCGGCACTTTCTGATAAACTGATACTGTCGGAGGTGAACATATGCTGCCTAATCTCAAACTGCTGCGTGAAAAGCATGGCATCAGTCAGCAAACACTTGCTGCTGCCGTCAATTCCACTCAGCAATCCATCAATAAATATGAAAACCATAATACAGAACCTGATATTCAAATGCTCGGTAAAATAGCTGATTACTTTGGTGTATCCATTGATTATCTGGTAGGTCATACTGATATTCCATCAAAAGCAGGAGCTGCCGGAAGCTATGCACTAAATGAACAAGAAAGTGGACTAATTGCACGCTTTCGCACGTTAGAGGACGATGAACGAACCTGTGTTGATATCATCGTAAAAACCTTCTCAAAAAAATAATTTGAAAAACGACGCTCTTTTTTCAAGAACGTCGTTTTTTCTATATGCCCGACAACAGCCTATTTGCCCATGAGCATTTCGTATTTCGCTTTGGGTACATCCTGTGCATCGACCAACTGCGCATAGAACTGCAGCGGCTCTGGATCATCCTGCTCATAGAGATAGTACAGGGTAAACAGATAGATGTTTGAGGTGCTCTTTTGCAGATAGTAGCAGGTGGTCTTGCCCAGAAGCGTACCGTCCGTATCCTCGATCACCTGCACCGCCGACCAGTTGGTCGCCGTGGTGTATCGTGAATTGATATTGGCGGTGATATCGAACACATCCATATCCCAGTTCAGCAGATCGCATACATTATAAGGCGAAGTGTAGATCGGCATCAGCTCGGCGCCGATGACCGAATCTGCTCCACCGTAGACATCTCCAAAATAGACACGGATCATAAGATCATCCAGCCAGCCCTGCGCCATGCCGTTGCTCTCGGTATAACCGTCCAGCATCTTCTTGATTTCTTCCTTAGTCATGCCGTAGAGAGAAGTCAGCACATTTCCGCCAAACATCGGATAAGTGCTGTACGGCTCATTATACTCCTGATAGAAGTAGGGCTGTCCGCCGATCTTGAGCAAATTTCCGTCGGCAGAGGAATCGTATGCCAGCGTCGTCGCCTCCTGATAAGGCAGATACAACCTTTGCAGGCGCAGCCGCACATGATCGCCGCCGTTTTCCGCTACCACCAGCAGCACACTTCGGTCACGATACTGCCCGCTATAATCGCCGTATACCTCCGCCGGGAGTGCGATCTTATCCAGCCACATCTCGGCAGCATTGCAGATCAGATAGATCCTGTCCTGACGGGAATCGCCCTGAATGTCGGTTTTCAGCGTCCGCACAAAATTGTTTCTGTCCGAAAAATACTCATCCAGCTCTGATAGGAAGGATTCCGCCTCACAAAAAACGCTTCGATCTTCGTAAGCGGCATAGTTGAACGAAAACATCTCCGCCGTCTGAAAACTCTCGATGGCAGCTTCATATTCCGCCTGCGCGACTTCAATGCCCATGACCGTCCACTGATCCTGCCATATAAGCTCCGCACCCTGCCAGAAGCAGTTTCGCCGCATCGCAGCGTTTACCCATTTCTGCCCCGACCATGTGAAAAAAGCGGTAAACTGCTCCTCACCGTCGTTATAGTCATACCGCAGGCACACCTTTCCGTCCGCCGTCTGCAGATATCGGTAATTATCATAGATGCTGAAATTAAATTCCGTTTCCTTGACCGTCCATGAATCCATCACGGCAATGGTAAAGCCGCTGTATGTGGGATAGGTAGCCATCAGCTCCTCCGCCCCATCGGCATCAATATCGCCAATGTGCCACTCCATCCCATACATCCCCGATTCCGTCATCGCACTGAGCAGGATCATACATTCTGCAGCGGAGGCAGCAACGCCGAAAGGTTCCACCCGCCTGACATAAGGGAAGGTAGCCAGGTATTCCTGCGCCTCTGCATCTATGAAGCTCAAGTCAAACAGGTCGTTGTTGATATAGGAGGATACCGCAAGGAACTTCGCATACATCCCTTCGATCTGATATGCCTTCCGCTTGAATTCTCCGAGCTGATCGAATGTGCCCTGTTTATCTATGACATACTGCGCCATGCCGCGATACAGCTGTTCGTTTGCATACAGATACAACATCGCGTGAGCATACATATCCTCCAGCGACGTCCGGGAGGTCGGATCAAAGCCCTTTTCAAACCCGCGCTCTCCGGCAGCGATCAGAGAAATATAGCACGGGGCGTGGTCGAGCAGCTCGTTATCGGGCAGCGCACCCAGATAGTTTTTCTTGAAGCTGGAAATATAGCTTTCAAAGGTGAATGTTTCAACCCAGTCGGTAAGAAGGGTATAGCCAGTCTTGTACATCAGCCCCAGCCAATAGTTGCTGTAAGCCTGCTCTACCTGCTTTGCACCGATGAGCATATCTTCATCATATTCCTCATCCCTGCACTCGATCAGGCTATTGAGTATCTTGATCTTCTGGCTGTTGTCCTGTGCAAAGGTGGCATTGTAATACAAAAATTCCACCAGATATTCGCCTGCTTCGACCGCTTTTCCCGCCTTTTCCAGACCTTCTGAGATTACCTTCTGGTCTGTCGACGGAAGCGTGATCTGCATATATTTTACCACCGCTTCGGTGTTCTCTGCGCCCTGTTTCGCCAGATCCATCGTCGAGGTATAGTGGCTCATCGCCTGATCGGCTGCCGTTTCATCCAGCAAAAATCGCTCGAATACTTTGAAATATTCGCTCTGACTGCCAAAGTCGGCATCTATAGAAAAAATCACCTTATCCGCCAGATTCTCGCTGTTTTTCACCGCCGATTCAATTTCCGCTTCCGTGCAGTCCATTACCTCCGAGCACCATTCCACATCGAACAGATACTGATCGGCACTGCCCGCATAATCATAGTAAAAATCCCAGATGGACACGGGCGTGGGAATGATGGACAGCACGCCGTCCTCCATCATGCAGTTTACATTCAGACGCGGCAGCATTCCCGCACCGGAAATATAGTAGATGCCGTCAACAAACTGCACCTTGCTCGGCAGAGCCGCCGTCTGCGCCTTCACATCTCCGGCGGCAGAACGAAGCGTCACCTGCGAGGTTTCGGGATATACCGCGACCTCTTTGCTGCCTCTGGCAAATACGATCTCATCCGAAGAGATCATGCAGGAAAACCCGGAAACTGCTGCCAGATCCTCCGCCGAAAACAGCAGATCGCTTCCATCCTCTATCACATACATATACCGCTGCTTAAAGACGGCGCTTCCCTGCCGGTCATACTCCATCGCCTGAATAACGACATACGCCCCGCTTATGTCCTCCTGTGCAGCAGCCGCCGGAAATATCCCGGCAAACAGCATGATCGTCAGCAGCCATCCAAGCATTCTTTTCATCATGATATCCCTCTCCTCATTTCCCTTCGTTTCCCCAAATTATATCATGCCCGCACATGACTTTCAATGATCGAATAAATAAGCCCTCATTTTGACACACTACCATTTCCATGCCCGCTGTCTGCTCCCTTTCTTAACTCAGCCCGTCACTTCCATTGCAAAAGCCCGTCGGAAACTCGATCCGACGGGCTTTGCTTATGGATTTGTGCTGAAATTCGTCCGACGCAGCAGCTCAGACGAAATCAGTTTTTATTACATCTGGGAGCGATACAGCTCGATGATCTCCTCAACGCTGGTGTCGCGCGGATTGCCGGGACGGCAGGCGTCGGCATAAGCGGATTCGGACAGGAACAGGATGTCCTCTTCCTTGAGGATACCCTTGAGGTTGGGAGCGATGCCGACATCCGCGGAGAGCTGCTTGACGGCGGCGATGGTTGCATCGGCGGCTTCGTCAGCGGTCATGGCATCAATTCCCTCAACACCCATTGCCTTACCGACGGCGCGATAGCGCTCACCGGCAACGCACTTGTTGTATTCCAGACCTACGGGCAGCAGGATGGCGCAGGCAACGCCGTGGGGAGTATCATACAGAGCAGACAGACCATGAGCCATGGAGTGAACGATGCCCAGACCTACGTTGGAGAAGCCCATGCCGGCGATGTACTGACCCAGAGCCATGCCTTCGCGTCCCTCGGGGGTGTTCTGGACGGCGCCGCGCAGATTGGCGGAGATCAGGCGGATGGCTTCGAGATGGAACATATCGGAGATGGCGCAGGCGCCCTTGGTGATGTAGCCTTCGATGGCGTGGGTCAGAGCGTCCATACCGGTGGAAGCAGTCAGACCCTTGGGCATGGAGGACATCATGTCGGGATCGACAACGGCGACTTCGGGGATGTCGTTGGTGTCAACGCATACGAACTTGCGCTTCTTCTCGACGTCGGTGATAACGTAGTTGATGGTAACTTCGGCTGCGGTGCCGGCGGTGGTGGGAACGGCGATGGTAAATACGGCGTGCTTCTTGGTGGGAGCAACGCCTTCGAGAGAACGCACGTCGGCGAACTCGGGGTTGTTGATGATGATGCCGATCGCCTTTGCGGTATCCATTGCGGAGCCGCCGCCGATGGTCACGATGCAGTCGGCGCCGGAAGCTTTGAATGCTTCAACGCCGGTCTGTACGTTTTCGATGGTGGGATTGGGCTTGATGTTGGAATATACATCATATGCGAAGCCGGCGGCATCCAGCAGCGCAGTTACCTTGCCGGTAACACCGAACTTAATCAGACCGGGATCAGAGCAGACAAAAGCCTTCTTATAGCCGCGAGAAGTCAGTTCGGGTACGATGTTCTCGATAGCTCCCTTGCCATGATAGGAGATGGTATTCAGAACGATACGATTTGCCATTGGAACCAGTCCTCCTTGCCGGTTTGCCGGCTGCATATTATGCTTATATCATACATCGAATGAGTTCATTTTTCAAGACCCAATTTCACATAAACTCTATCCTGTCTTTACACTTTTCGCGTGTGGCGAAGCACCGTTTCACACGCCCGCCGTGAAGCACAAATGATTTTCACGAGAAATGTTTCACGTGAAACATTTCATCTGTCTTTCCCCGTACTGAAAGATCTGCTCGATCATTTCGACTTTATCCGCGCTTTTGTTCGACGGCATTTCACCGGTGCATGATCTATACTGCGAGGGTATGTATTTTTCGTGCTGTTGTGAAATGAGGTCATTTTCATGCTCGGTCAAAGTTTCGTCCGACGTCCGTCGGCTGCAAGAAATATATCCCCCCATCCGGTCGCAGGCATACTGTTTCGTATGCTGCTGATGGCGCTTTTAGCCCGTGCGCGGCTGGTCGGCGAGCTGTCGCCCTTCGCGCCTGCCTGCTTCGCCGCTGCGCTTGCTCATGGCTTTTCCCCAGTGCCGCTGCTGCTGGGCTGTGCGGCAGGCTGCCTTACCATGGGCATATCCACGGTCAATTCCCTTGCGCTGATCGCCTGCGCGGCGATCTGCTTTTTCTACGGGATCATCCGCCTGATCGCGATCCGTTTTCCGGCACTGGACAGAAACCGCGATCTGTGCGCCGGCATATGCGCCGGTGCCGGACTACTCTCCACCGGGCTGTACTTTTCGGGGCAACTGCTCTACAACATCATCACCTGCGCCATAGGAAGCGCGGTCGCGGCACTGCTTGCGCCCTCGCTCATCAGCGCGCTGGGCATCCGCCTTTCCCGACGCAGACTCATGCAGGAAGAGCAGCTTTCCCTCTCGCTTTTGCTGCTGCTCTTTTTGTGCGGCGTGCGCGCACTGCCTTACGCGGGCTCCTTTCTGTCTACCGCCCTCGCCGCGCTTCTTACGCTATTCTGCTCCTCGGCAGGCTGCGGCATGGGCGCAATGTGCGGCATCGCCATCGGCACGGCGCTCACCCTCAGCGGCTCTCATCCGTTTATCGGCTCCTCGCTGTCGCTGTGCGGACTGCTCGCCGGAGTGGTCAAGCGTATGCCGCGTCCGTTTGCCGCCGTCGTGTTCGCGCTGGGAAATACTCTGACCATAAGCTGGGGAATGGGCTGGAGCATCGGCGCAATGGATATGATCCCGCTGCTGACGGGCGCTTCCCTCTACTGCCTGCTTCCCCGTTCACTGCTCATTCACCTGAGTGCATGGCTACAGCCGAGGGACGGCACGCCCGATATCGAGCGACTGAGTGGGAGACTTCGGCGGCAGGCGGCGCAGCGGCTGGACGAGCTGAGCGATGTATTCGGCGAATTAGCCGACGGCTACGGCGAGGAACAGTCGCTGCCCGGCGAACAGCAGATCATATTGCAGTTGAGAAGATCCCTGTGCGAGGGCTGCGAAGGCTTTTCGGAATGTTGGCAGGGAGACAAGCCGCAGGCAGGTCGATTGATCTGCCGCTTGATGTCGGAGAGTCTGCAGGGAAAATCTCCGACGCCCATTAGCGAAATTCCGCCCGATCTGCTGCGCCACTGCAGGCGCTCCTCCCAGATCGAGCCGCGCATGATGCCGCTGCTGACGCGCCTTGCCCGTCAGCGGCGCAGCGAACTCAAGCGCGGCGAATCTCGCGCACTGCTGGGCACTCAGTTCAGGCAGGCTCAAAAGGCGCTCAACCAACTCTCCACTCAGATGAAAAGCGAACTGTGCATACATCGCGAATACGCCGACATAGCGCACGCCGCACTCGACCGCGCAGGGCTGCCGGTGCAGAACGTGGAGGCACTGCTGGATGATCGGCTGGAGTTCATCTGCGTGCTCAAAAGCGGCGTATGGAATGCGGAGCGCGCCCGGCTTGCCGCACAGCTGCTGACACAAGAACTGGGCGTGCCCTTCTCGCCGGTGGTCAGTCACGGACGCGTGATCGACGAATGTGAGCTGCGGCTGCTGCAGGCGCCCGCGCTGACCGCATCCATCGCCGCGGTATGCGCGCCTGCTCAGGAAGATATGCCCTGCGGCGACAGCCATATCGCCTGTCTGCTGCCGGACGGGCGGCTGATCGCTGCCCTCTCCGATGGCATGGGACATGGCGAAACGGCGGCGGCGGAAAGTCAAAAGTGTATCTCGCTGCTCAGAAAGTTTGTATGCGCCGGAATGGATCGGGAGGCGGCGCTCGCCTCGGTGAACCGCCTGCTGCTCTTAAAGGGCGGCGACGAGATGTTCGCCACGGCGGATCTGTGTGTTGTGAATCTGTACTCGGGCACGGCATCCTTCAGTAAGCTGGCGGCAAACCGCACCTTCATACTTCAGGAGCGCCAGATCACACAGATCACCGGCGGACGGCTGCCGCTAGGCATACTCGACCACATCGAACCGGCAAACGCCAGCGTAGAGGTCTATCCGGGCGATGTCATCATCATGACTTCGGACGGCATTGCCGACGAACTCAAGGACGGACAGATGGACGAGCTTCAACAATACCTATTGACCCTGCGCACGCTCCCGACCGATGAGATCGCCGCACGCATCCTCGCATGGGCGCAGACCCGCACCGGCGAAAAAGACGACATGACAGCGATTGTGATTCGGATGCTGTCAAGACAGCATCCGAATCAGTGATGTGCTCGCTGCGCTCGCGTGATGCGGCGGCTTCGCCGCCATGATGCACTCGCTTCGCTCGCATGATGTGACGGCTTCGCCGTCGTTTTGGTTTGCTTCGCTCATTTTATAGAGAAATGCAGTATGCTCTCTTCTGGCTTGTCAGATAGAGCATACTGCATTTCTCTTTATTCCATTCTCCTGAGAATCACAAACTAAATCTTCCCTCGCAGCGGGATACTTCACGTTCGCCGTCAGACGCTCAAATGTCTTCGGTGCGCTCAAGCAGGCGGTCGAGCGCATCACCCTCCGCCACGAGGTTTTCACTTCCGGCTTCAATGCCGTTGTCCAGACTCTTTTCGAGTTCTTCGGCGCTCTGAGCAGCACCTTCGGAAGAAACGGCTTCTTCCTCCTCGGCTTCGGCGCGTGCAATTGCCACAACGCGGCTGCCGTCCACCTTCATTACGCGCACGCCCTGCGTATTTCTGCCCAGCGTGGAGATCGAATCGACGGGAGTGCGTATGATGGTGCCGTCGTCGGTGATAATCATGACGTCCTCATGCTTGTGAACCAACAGCTGACAGACCAGCTCGCCGGTTTTCTTGGTAAGGTTCATCGCCTTGATGCCCTTGCCGCCTCTTGCCTGCGGACGATATTCCTCCAGCTCGGTGCGCTTGCCGTAGCCCAGAGAGGTAATGGAGAGCACCTGAGCGCCTTCCTCAGTGGCAGCCATATCCACCACCTCGTCGCCCTCATCCAGCTCGATCGCCTTCACGCCCATGGCGGCGCGTCCGATGGGACGCATATCATTCTCGTCAAAGCGGATGCACATACCGTTCTTAGTGCCCACCAGAATGTCTCGCTTGCCGTCGGTCAGCACCACACGGATCAGTTCGTCATCCTCCTTGAGCACGATGGAGATCAGACCCGACTTTCTGAGATTGGTGAACTCGTCGAGCGCGGTGCGCTTGATGATGCCTCCGCGGGTCGCCATCACGAGGTAATGTCCTTCCAGATCATCGGTGGGCATGGGCATCATGACCGTGACCTTTTCGCCGCCGTCGAGCTGCAAGAGATTTACCACCGCCGTGCCGCGCGCGGTGCGTCCGGCTTCGGGGATCTCGTAGCACATCAGCTGATATACTCTTCCGCGATTGGTAAAGAACATGATCGGCGCGTGCGTGGAGGTAACGTAGACCTGATCGACGTAATCCTCATCGCGTGCCGCTGCCGCGGTAATGCCCTTGCCGCCGCGCTTCTGTGCGCGATAGGTGGACTTGGGCAGACGCTTGACATAGCCCAGATGGGTCATGGTCACGACCATATCCTCTTCCTGAATCAGATCGAGCATATCGATCTCGCCGTCGAGCGCGGTGATCTCGGTGCGGCGTTCGTCCGCATACTTTTCGCGGATCTCCATAAGCTCGTCCTTGACGATCTTCAGCAGCATTCCCTCATTTGCCAGCACATCCTTGAGGTATGCGATCTGCTTCATCAGCTCGTTATATTCGGCTTCAATCTTGTCGCGCTCCAGACCGGTCAGGCGCTGCAGTCTCATATCCAGGATCGCCTGCGCCTGCTTGTCGGAAAGACCAAAGGTCTCCATCAGACCGTCGCGCGCCTCCTGCGCGGTGCGGCTGGCGCGGATGAGCGAGATGACCGCGTCGATCTGATCGAGCGCGATCAACAGACCGGACAGAATGTGCGCTCTCGCCTCCGCCTTGTTCAGCTCATATCTTGTGCGGCGGGTGATGACGTCCTTCTGATGGTCGATGTAGTGAGAGAGCATACTCTTGAGGGAGAGAATTTTCGGCTCGCCGTTTACCAGCGCCAGCATGATCGCGCCGAAGGTCTCCTGCATCTGGGTATGCTTGAAGAGGAAATTGAGCACCACGTTAGCATTTACATCGCGCTTGAGTTCGATGGCAATGCGCATACCGTTGCGGTCGGACTCATCGCGGATATCAGAGATGCCGTCGATCTTCTTTTCATGAACCAGCTCGGCAATCTTTTCCACCAGACGCGCCTTGTTGACCATATAAGGAATCTCGGTCACGACGATGCGCTGACGATTTGCAGACATCGCTTCGATCTCGGTCTTTGCGCGCACGATGATGCGTCCGCGTCCGTTTTTATACGCTTCATGGATGCCTGCTTTGCCCAGAATGATGCCGCCGGTCGGGAAATCCGGGCCCTTGATGATCTGCATCAGATCCTCGCAGGCGGCTTCGGGGTTATCGATCAGGTGCAGCGCGCCATCGATGACCTCGCCCAGATTGTGCGGCGGAATGTTGGTCGCCATGCCGACGGCAATGCCGCTGGAACCGTTGACCAGCAGATTTGGGAACCGGGAAGGCAGCACCGCAGGCTGCATGAGCGTCTCGTCAAAGTTAGGATAGAAATCCACCGTCTCCTTGTCGAGGTCGCGCAGCATTTCCATGGCGAGCTTGCTCATTCTCGCTTCGGTATATCGCATTGCGGCGGCGCCGTCGCCGTCCACAGAGCCGAAGTTGCCCTGACCGTCTACCAGCGGATAGCGGATATTGAAATCCTGCGCCAGACGGACGGTGGCATCATATACGGAGGAATCGCCGTGGGGATGATATTTACCCAGTACGTCGCCGACGATACGCGCCGATTTTCTGTAGGGCTTGTCGGGCGTGACGCCCAACTCGCTCATGGCATAGAGTATGCGGCGGTGTACGGGCTTCAGACCGTCGCGCACATCGGGCAGCGCACGGCTCACGATGACCGCCATAGCATACGATATAAACGATTTTTTGAGTTCTTCTTCCATGTCGATCGGCATCAGATGACCGACATTCTTATCTACCGGTTTGTTTTCCGTGGGCAAAGTTTACACCCCCATAAGTGTGCCTTCGGCACGTGATGT